>JALRHN010000074.1 GCA_023259575.1 Candidatus Kapaibacterium sp.
TTTTATTTTTTATCTCAATAATATTTTCCGTTTGGGCCTATAAAAATCCTGTTCCTCCTTTATCTTCTGTAAGAAAAAGTATACTTATTGCTTTACGATCTATTGGATTATGTTTACTTTTATTTGCTGTTTTCGAACCCATTCTCTCATTGGTTCGTGCTTCTATAAAAGAGCCAAGATTAGCAGTTCTTGTAGATAAATCCTTATCGATGGGGATGAAAGATGGCTCGAGGAACAGGACTAAAGATCTTTCACAAGCTTTGAAAGATGCGAATCTAGAATCATTGGGTGAAGAATCAATAAAGATTATGTCTTTTGGGCTTGATGTAAAGGATACATATCCAAATATTGCTTCTGTAGATTCTATTAAAGCTAATCAATTAGGAACAAATATCACTAAAGCTTTATCTTCATTATCATATGCAGACGATGAATCCTCTGTTAGAGCTGCTATTATTTTTACTGATGGGGCTGTAAACTCTGGGGCAAATCCTTTATATGAATTAGATTATTTTGGACGTCCTGTGTATACGGTTGGAATTGGTGATTCAATGCCTCCAAAAGATCTTTCAATTCAATCAATTCTTTCTAATGAATTATGTTATGCTGGTACAAAAGTTCCGGTATCAATTACTGTTCAAGCTTCAGGTTTCCCAAATAATACTCTAGCTTCACTTTCTTTATACGATAATGGAAATATAGTTGGTAAACAAACATTAAATATTGTAAACACTTTGCAAACGTATTCAGTTGGATTTACAATTATTCCTTCTAATCCTGGAATTCACAAATTAACTGCATCAATTCAACCTTTAGCAAATGAGATTACACAAAAAAATAATTCTTTATCTGAATTTATTACTGTTCTTAAACATAAAAGAGTGATTGCTCTCTTTGCTGGTTCACCTTCTGCTGATATTACTTTTGTGAAATCTATTCTTGAACAAATCCCTGATGCTCAAGTAAAATCATATATTCAAAAATTGGGTAGTGAATTTTATGCTCCTATTCCAACAGCTGCAGATATTAAAGATGCTGAGTCTATTATTTTGATTGGTTTTCCTATTGCACAAACTCCACAATCTATCATACAGTTAATTGCAAAAGAAGCTGAACAAGGGAAGCCCTTGTTTTTTATTGCTTCGCAAAACCTTGATTATCAAAAACTTAGAGCGCTTGAACCATATCTTCCTTTTACTGTTCGGGCATCAAGGCCACAAGAATTTCTTGCTTCTCCTTTAGTACAAGAAGCTGGTTTGACTAGTCCAATTATGAAGATTACTGGATCTGATAGAGATAAAGATATTTGGAATGGTTTACCTCCTTTATTTAAAACTGAAACTTTTATTGAACCTAAGCCAGAAACTGAAATATTGTCTACATATAAAGTAGGAAATTCGCCTATTGATGAACCTTTGATGATGAGTAGGACTTTTGGTGGATCAAAATCTATTGCAATTGCTGGATATGGAATATATAGATGGCAATTAATGGCAAATGCTCCTGAACAAGCCAGAGGAAATAAGGATATTCCTAATGTGTTAAGTTCTTTTATTGATCAATCTTTACAGTGGTTGGGTGCCTCAGAAAAAGAAAAAACGATTAAGATACGATCTGTAAAAAAGTTTTATGCTGCAGGTGAAACTGTAGACTTTACTGGCCAAGTATATGATGCTTCATTAAATCCTGTAGATAATGCTTCTGTACATATTACAATAACTGGTAATGGTACAAAAAGAGAATTGAGTTTAGCATCTTCTGGTAATGGATTATATAGTGGCTCTATTGCTGGCTTAAAAGAGGGCGATTATTATTATTCTGGTATGGCACAGGCAAGCAATGCAAAGGGTACAGATAATGGCAGATTTACAATTGGCGCAGAATCCATAGAATATCAACAATTGCAGATGAATGCTTCTTTATTGCATGCTATGGCAGATCGATCTGGTGGGAAATTTTATACTATTGATAATGTAAAAAACTTTATAAATGATATAAAGAAAAACCCTCGTTTTGCTATTATCTCAACAGTAGAAAAAAGTGAAATTCCTTTATGGAATATGGTATGGCTTTTAACTGCTGCACTTTGTGCATTTGCTATAGAATGGTTCCTTAGAAAAAGGAACGGCTTATTGTAATTTCTTGGTCAATTATTGGATAAATATATACTCCAAAAAGGACTTTTCCTTTTGAGTCTTTTCTAAAGCTATTGAGCGTTTTTAGGGGTTCATCACCCATTTTGATTCCAGTTGATTGATCTATCGTTGTAACTATGCAGCGAGAGCATGGTTTACCCTTTTTAAATAGATAGGATGAAAGCATTATTTCTTCCCAAGTGTCTTCGGCAAATGGTTGCATCCCACGAATAATGATATTTGCTCTAAATCTGTCTATTGGTATTGACATTCCTGCTCTTTTTTCAAGCTCAAATAATGAATCTTCTGATACCAATAATATTGGATAAGAATCAGAAAAGCTTGTTTGAATATCTCTTGTTATCTTTCCTGTTTGTACATATCTTGTAAAGTCTTTGCCACGCCTAGCTAATCTACATGGAAATTGTAAATATGTGCTCAACCAGTCTGCAATTGTATCTCCACAATCAGCTCCTTGTAAAGTTTCTCCCCATACAGAAACAGAAATATCCGATCCATATTGCTGAATGTCTTTATCTATTCGAAGAGTATCCATTCCAGGAGCTTGTAGCAATAATCCTGATTCTGTTTTTTGGGGCTGTATGCAGGCCATTGATGGGAATTGTCTTTGCGTTAGAAATTGTCCAGATTGATCTACGATTACAAAATCTCTGTCTCCATTTAGACCATACATACCAATTGTACTTTTATCAAGATATATACCAGCACAACCTTTGATTGGGTATATAACTAATTGAGAAATAAAGGGATGTATCATAATTTGTTCATTTGGAAAAATGATCATCAAACCATTTTTGAATAATAGTATTCATTTCGATAGATGGCCAATGGCCTCCATCAAATGGTACAAAAGTATGCTGAATTTGTTTTTCTATGAGTGTATTACGAAACAATTCAGCTGTCTGAAAAGGAACTACCAAATCTTTTGTGCCATGAACAAGTAATAGATCTACATTATGTTTTTTTAGATCGTCAATTTTCTCAATTACATTACCTTCTTTATACATACTTCCACAAAGAACGATTGCAGTTGAAATATCTTTGGCATAACGTGAAGCCAATACGCTTGTATAAAAGCCGCCCTGAGAAAAACCCATAATTGCAGGCTTAATATTGTTTATAGGCAATGTTTTTATGGCATCTAGCAATACATCATGATACCATTCGGCAGACATATTTATAATATCATCCTTTAATGTATCAGGGAAGGATTGATCCTCACCTGCGGCAGAAAAGCGTGACTCTCCAGCATAGATTGATTCTTTAAACTTAAGATATGGTGCTTCTGGACACACAAATATTGTGTTTTCGATTTGTAATGATTCAGCCCATTTCAAAATAAATTCTGGATTTTGACTATTGCCATGTAATACTAAACAAAGATTATACTGTAAAGTACTATCATATTCAGTGGGATATAATACTCTGTATCTTCCTATGCGTTTTTGTTCAGTAAATTTAAGTGGGAATATAGAAGCTTTAGATTGTCCCTTTATCTTTTGAATAACCAAATCTTGTATAGTCATTCCATTATGCAATGGAAGTTGTAATTGATGCACAAAGAGTGTATCAAAATGTATAAAAAGGGGAGTAAATAATGTGTCTTGGACAAGAAATTCTTCCTGCAAACCAGAATTAATTGCTGTACACAGTGTTAAAGCCGCTTTATGACTATTTTTAATGAATATATATGATTTAGCTAATTGGATATGACTATAATAATCATTTGGTAAGGCATGAACCCATTGATTATATAATTCAGTTGCTTGAAGATAATTTTTATTCGAAAAGGCTTTATCAGCTTGTTCCCTAATAGATTGAGCTGTTAAAACATTAATGGTAACAGTTAAAGAAAGTAAAAAAATAGGGATGAAAAATCGCATCAGAACCTCTTAAAACTTCAGCGATATGAAATGGAATGTTCTTATGTGCTGAGCAGGACGTTAATCTGTACATTCCTTGAATAACAAAATCTACATATTGCTAGACTGTCCAAGTGGCTCACTAGACAATTCTATATGTTGATCGCAAAATAAGAATTTAATCGTATTTTTACGTTTTAGAAAAAGTAAAGCAATTATATGTTTGACATTAATCACATATATATTATTTTAGAAATGATAGTAATACTATTATTTATTTAGGATATTCAACATGATTAGAATAATATCATTATTAATATGTTTCCTTTTTACTTTTGTAGAAAGTAAAGCTCAAGGTTGTGTAGCTACACGTGGCATGAGTTCATGTGGTGGTGGAACGGGCATGGGAACGGGAATCAATTTATCACCCGGTGAATGGAATCTTGTTACGGGATTTAGATATTTCGAATCATTCAGACATTTCCGTGGAGATCACGAAGAGCCTGAAAGAGTTGCAAATGGTACGGAAGTCTGGAATTGGTCAAGCTTTTTGGATGTCACGTTGAATTATGGTATCACCGATCAATTGTATGCCACAGCAACTTTGCCATATATGCACCACAATCGTTCATCGATGTATGAGCACGGTGGGAATCCACCAAATGGTCTTGGACAAAGACATTCAACAGGTTCTTCAGGATTATCCGATATTCGTTTTGGAGTTGGATATTGGTTATTTGAACCATTTGAGCATGACTTCAATTATGCAATCGGCCTTGGCGTAAAGCTTCCGAATGGACAATTTGATTGTCAGGATTTGTTTTATAATCAAGGACAGAAGCGCGACACCAATATGCTACAATTCGTGGATCAATCCATTCAATTGGGTGATGGTGGAACAGGAATTTCTTTAGACTTGCAAGGTTATCATCCGATTTCTCATGAGATTGCGATTGTAATGAATGCATTTTATATGCTAAATCCTCGTGAAACAAATGGCATTCCAACATTAAGAAAAGATGTATTTGGCAATACTTTAGAATATTCCGTTCCAGATCAATATGGCGCTCGCATCGGTGCATTTTACAATTCAACTTTTGGATTGAGTGGATATTTTGGTGGGCGCATCGAAGGTGTTCCATCACATGATGCATTCGGTGGTAGCCGAGGATTTAGAAGACCCGGCTATTCGGTTGCAATTGAACCAGGGATATCCTATGCATTCAATTCCATGTCTGCATTCTTCAGTGTACCTCTGGCTGTATATCGCAATCGAGTTCAAAGTTATGATGATCTCGAAAAGACAAGAGTCAGTGGTGTCTTCACAAATGGAGATGCCGCATTTGCGGATTATCTTATTTCATTTGGAATATCATATAGATTCGGTGGATCACATTAATCATCGTTTTAAGAAATAGTGATTTCAATTTTGCATGATTGATATTTTTAAGTTCTTCACAATTTGTACAGCGAATTTTGAAGAACTTTTTTATTATTATATAAGCATTCTAGAGTTTAATTATTAAGATAATTCTTTGAGTAGAATCACTAAATTTGATTGTTATGAATCCTCATATGAATTGAAGCAAACAAATAATAGTAATGAAGCCAAGAATATTATTTATATCCATTGTCGTTTTATTTCTGTGCAGATGTATAGCTTGGTATATATTTCCATTATATGATGATGCATTTATAACATTTCAATATGCATCAAATTTGGTACAGCATGGACAATTTGTTTTCTCATTAGATATTTGGGTACAAGCAGTTACATGTCCATTATACGCTTTAATTCTCACCCCATTATTTTTGTTTAGCCACTTTCCTCAAAAGATTATTCCATTACTGAATATTTTAATTGAGTGTTCCATATTATGGCTAAGTAGAGATCTTTTTTATAATAAAACAAAACAATCATATAATCTGCTATTTGGCCTTATGATATCATTAAGTCCTTTATTAGCAAGAGTTTCTGTAGGTGGCATGGAAATGCCATCCTTAGCGCTTGTTTATATTATTCTATTATTAGCAGTTAAGAATCGACATACATATATAGTGGGTATTCCAGCACTATCAGCTATCATGTTTTTTATTCGTCCAGAAGCTTCAATTTTAGCTATAATCAGTGTTGTCTATTTATGGATTATTCATGGCTGGAAAAAGACGATATTTCCAGCACTTTGTGGACTTTTGATTGCGCTTATCGGCATGTTAATCATGCAATTAGTATATCAAAGTCCACTACCACAATCATTAATGGCAAAATCTGAACATATTTCTGAAGGATTTATCAATACATCAATGCAATTATTTGCACCAGAGCCAATGAGTCTAGTAATTCATAGTATAGTTTTTTTTAGCTTCATATGGATAATCTATGCAAGAATTAAGCTATCGCATTGGATGTATATTAATGTAAGCTGGTATGTGTTATATGCTTTGGCATATGTATTAGCAAGACCATCAATTTGGTCATGGTATGGATATCCGCTAGTATTTATGGCAATATTACATATAGTAGGAATGGTAGAGATTTTATCACATCACCTATGGATTAAGCGTCTAGAAACAGCTCTTCAATCTAAGATAGTGTTAGTAATTCCACTTGTTATATGGTTTGGTATAAGTGCTAAATCAACTCCAGAGAGGATAACCCAGAATATTTATGATAGATTGCAAAATTCTGAGTATTTCAAGGGTAATAAACTAGAAACAATAGTAGCTGGTGATGTTGGAGCAATAGGTTATTTTACCAAAAAGAGAATAATTGATGTTAATTCTTTAGTATGGATTAATAAATCACAACAAATGAGATCTGCATCAATGGTTGATATTATAAAGAACGAGAAACCAGATTATATTTTTTTGAATGCAACAAGATCTCAAATCAATCTTATACAGTCAAAATATATAGATGCTTATCAAACAATAGACAGATATGACAAAGATGGATCATCGATATCAACGATTGATTCGACAATATATCCAGATATTGTATGGCGACAAGATTATCTACTGTTAAAAAGGAAACAGCAATAGAAGATTCTTTAACATATAACAATGCAAGACCAAATGATTCTGTTTTAGCTAGATTATGGCTTTCGATAGTAATCATAAGTATGCCATTTTTCTGTAAAGCCACAGATTCAGGAATTGGATTAACAGAAACTATTTTAGGGGCTTTCTATCATTCTTCTTTAGCTATATGGTTTATCTGGCAATTATTGGTGAAAAGAAAGAAGATTATCCGCAATGGGGGAGATATCCTAGCCAGTATATTTTATATTGTTTCTCTCTGTACTGTTTTTGTTTCTTGGGGAAATGACGTAGAACCTTTGCAATGGGCTAGAAGCTGGCAATTATTATTATTAATGTTGTATTATCTTCCAATTCGAGAACATTTTAGGACGGAAAAACAAATTCATTATCTAGTATTTCTATTATCATGCGTATTGGTTGGATTTGGTATAGTGAATTTGATGGAGTATAGAAAGATAACTTCTTCATTTGACTATGGTTATGAAGTATTATATAAAGGGGTTAGAAATGATGCTCCACTTTTTGGAGCAGCTGGAATTATAGCTTTATTAACACTTATCACAGTAAAAAGTAATAAGCTAAGAATATTTGCTATTGGATTAGCATCTGTTTTTTTACTTGTTTTGATAGCTTCATTGGCTAGAACATCATGGGTAGCTTTTTTAGCAAGTTTAGTGTTTTTAGTCTTTTTTTTAGAAGCATCTGGCAGACGTAAATTTTTGACAGCATTTTCTATGTTTATAGTAGCAGCTGGATTTATTGTTATGACATTCTACTCTAATCTAGCAGAAATTGCATTTGTTGTTATACAAACAAGACTTTCCAGCAGTGTCAATATCAATACAGATAAATCTTATTTAGGTAGAGTATTAGAAACAAGAGAAGTAATGAAAGGAGTAGCCAGATATCCCTTAGGAGGAAATGGCTTTCAAAAAGATCATTTGAGATATGATTTATTGATAAAGGCACATATCAGAGCAGTGTATTCTCATAATGGATATTCAGGATTACTATTTAAAGCAGGTATACCTTTAGCAATTACTTTTTGGATGATCATTATTTACTATATCTTTATTGGTGTATGGACAGCTAGAAGAAATCGTCAAGATGTATTAATTCAGATCATAGCATTAGGTTCGGCTGCAGGATTGGTGTCATATTGTATAACAAATATTGCCGAAGGCGTATTTGAAAGTAGATCTGGTTTATTAACTACAGGATTTATGATTGCTTTAATTGGTTGTGCAAGATATCTAGCTGAAGATAGAAAAATGCTATCATCTGCTCCCACCAATGAATCATAGTTTTCATTTATAAAAGGAATTATCATGACATTATCAGAGTTTGTAAATCAGTTAAGAAAAAGTCAATCATTAGTATTTATAGAACCCAATGGCAAGATTGTTCCAAGCCATTTCCATATCACTGAAGTTGGTTTAACAACAAAACATTTTATTGACTGTGGAGGTACTGAAAGAAAAGAACATACAGTTTCATTTCAGTTATGGATTGCAGATGATATAGATCATAGATTATCCTCCGAAAAACTCATCGGAATTATACAAAAAGCTTCATCTATTTTAGGTAATGAAGACCATGAAGTTGAAATTGAGTATCAAGGTGATACTATTTGTAGATATGGAGTGCAGACAATGAATAATGTTTTTATGATGATTCCAAAACAAACAGATTGTCTTGCTAAAGATAGCTGCGGTATTCCAGCAGTAAAAAAGAAAGTGAAATTATCTGAATTACAATCAACGAATCAGCAATGCTGCAATCCAGTTTCTGGTTGTTGTTGATAGTCGTCTACTTTTTGTAAACAAAATATGTTTGCATTCTACCTTTCCCTTTGATTTCTAGTGGCTTACGTTTTTCTAAAATAAATTTTAGTGGAGAAAGATTATTAGCAAACACTTCGCTTATATGAATTTTGTCTTTTTCACCATAATGTTCCATTCTAGAAGCTGTATTAACAGAATCACCCCATATATCATAAGTGAATTTTTTTTGCCCAATAATCCCTGCTATAACTTGACCATTATGTATACCAATTCTTAAACTAATTGATTGATTATTGAATAATTGTGTGCTTGACATATTAATTAAATCAAAAGCAAATTGTAAAATTTGTTCTTTATGATGTTCATTAATACTATTAATTCCACATGCGGCCATATAACAATCACCAATTGTTTTGATTTTTTCTATTCCGTACTTTTCTGCTAATTTATCAAAGGAAGTATATATTTCATTTAACATCTTGGTTACTTCTTCTGGAGAGATTCGAGAGCTTAATTCTGTAAAACCTACAATATCACAGAAAAGAATTGATATATCTTCAATACTCTCTGCAATAATATCTTCCCCAGCTATTTTTCTTTCTGCAATATGTTTTGGTAATAAGTCGAGCAATAACTTTTCTTTTGCTTTTAAAGATACTAGAAGGTCTTCATTTTCTAATTCTTGATTTTCTAGTTCAGACTTATTTGTGAAATGTAAAATCTTATTTTCAGTTTCTTTTTTGAAAATTACTTCTTTTAAATCATCATATTGCTTTCTCTGTTCATAGGCCTCTTTCCATTTTTCTTGAAATTCATAAAGACTCATTAGATTTTCTATGGCTGCCATGGCTTGTACTTTCAAATCTAATTCTAAAGCTTCTTGAATAATTTGTAAAAGAATGGTTTCTGCTTCGGTTGGTGAATATCCATGATAATCAGATTTGGAAAGAATTTTACATAATTGTGATCTTGCACTTAATTCATATTCTTTCAATCCAACATTTTGTAATACTGAAACAGACTTTTTTACTATTTCAAAAGCTTTATCATATTGTTTATCCTTTGATAAAATCTCCGCCAATTGATTTTGCCAAATTAATGATTCATAAATACTACCAATTTCATCACATATGCTAATAGCCCTTAACAAATATTCTTCACCTTTTATAAAATCATTAATCTTGCAATAAAG
>JALRHN010000075.1 GCA_023259575.1 Candidatus Kapaibacterium sp.
AAGTTAAAAATGAATCAAAAGAATTCCCACATGCGTTTTTGCTTAATAAGAGTTATGTAAAACATTGATACCTATGGACTTGTAGATAATTGCTGTGGGTATGTTATTCGATATTGATGCGTAATTATTCTAGGTATTTTAATGATGAACAAAGAGTAGTTAATAACAAAGATGAAAAACAGTTATTCAAACTAAGAAAAAACACTATTTTTGCGCATTCAATTATCACAGTAATCTAATTTTTTGGAATAGTGCCATGACAAGTCAAGAATTTCTTGAAAAACTCGATGCTATTATAAATGATCGTCATTTGCTACAGCATCCTTTCTATCAAATGTGGAATACCGGTGATTTATCACTGCAGATGCTACGAGAATATGCTTTTGAATATTATCAACAAGTGCATCATTTCCCTACATATGTAAGTGCAACACATTCAAAGTGTGATGATATCGAGATTCGTCAAATGCTTTTAGAAAATCTTATTGAAGAAGAGCATGGACCGAATAATCATCCTGAATTATGGCGTAGATTTGGTGATGCATTAGGAATTAGCCGTGAAGAGATGATGACTCGTAAATATCTTCCACACACAAAAAAATCTGTAGAAATCTTAAAAGATTTAGCATCTAGAAATAATCCGGCTGAAGGTTTAGCAGCATTATATGCTTATGAATCACAAATTCCTGAAGTATGCACTACAAAAATTGAAGGTTTAAAGAATAAATATAATCTTGATAATGAAGATGCATTAGTATTCTTCGAAGTTCACGAGCATGCAGATGAAATTCATAGAGAAGTTACAAGAGAAGCATTAGTACGTTTATGTACAACAAATGAAGATAAGCAAATCGCCTTAGATGCTGCTAGAGAGGCAGCAGATGCATTAAATCTATTATTAGATGGTGTGTATGAAACCTATTGTGTAGAGCGCTTGGCAGCTTAATGATAGAATAGAGAAAGATATCCGCTTTGGGAGCACTCGCAAAGCGGATTTTTTTTGTGATATGGCAGTTTGTGGATAACTTTTTACCTCACAGAGCCATAATTGAGCTGAATGGAGTAGCATAGGCGTTGGTGAAGTGTCTTAGCTTTCGTATTTTAGGCATCTATTTACATCAAGTATATTATGTGTCGTTTTGTTGCATATATCGGTACGCCAGTTTTGGCAGACGATCTTTTATATAAGCCTAAATACTCCTTGATTGCAGCTCAGAGCATGAATGCAGGTGAAATGAGTGTTCAGGTTAATGGAGATGGTTTTGGTATTGGTTGGTATGCACCTGATTTAGACAATGAGCCTTGTGTATTTAGAAGTATTAAACCTGCCTGGAGCGATCAAAATTTACGTCATCTAGCAAAAAAGATTTATTCTCCTGTCATTTTTGCTCATATTCGTGCAGCTTCCCAAGGGATGTCTGTCGAAGAATATAATTCACATCCATTCTCATATGGTAAATTAACATTCATGCATAATGGTGTTATCGGTGGATTTAAAGATATTCGTAGAAAGCTTCTAAGAAGATTAAGAGATACTGCTTATGATGCAATTTTAGGTTCTACGGATTCTGAGCATTTATTTGGATTATTTCTTAATCATATAGCAGATCCTCAAGGTGAAGTTTCATGTGATGAGATGGTTGAAGCAATTCAGAAAGCACTGTTTGATTTAAGTGAATTACTTATTGAATGTAATGTAAAAGATCATTCTTATATCAATGTTTGCATAACAAATGGTATTAGTTTGATTGCAGTTCGATACACAACAAATCAGAGTGTTCAGCCTGCATCATTATATTATATGTATGGCAAAGAATATCATTGCAGGGCAGAACATTGTACTATGGAGCCAGGTAATGGAAAACCATCTGCAATTGTTGTAGCATCAGAGCCATTTACATATAAACGATCTGAATGGATGAAAGTAGAGAGAAATTCATTGTTTATCGTTGATGAAACAATGAAACTGAGTTTTAAAAATGTAGATCTTCCAATAGAGCATGCATTATTTGAAAATCAGATATTATAATGTATTAGATTATTATGCTGAATTAACTTTTTACAGTAAGCGAATACGCATATGGTTGAATTGATTTACTTAGTACCACTTTTGCCTTTAATTGGTTTTTTTATTATTGGCTTTTTTGGAAAAAAACTCAACAATGAAAAACTTGTTGGTACAATTGCTAGTATGGCTGTTGGCGGTGCTTTTTTAGTTGCACTTGGCGCTTTTTTACAATTAACAGGCGAATCATCTGAAGCAAGAACCGAGCATATTGTCCGATTATTTACATGGATTCAAGCTGGTTCTTTTCATATTGATATAGCATATCAAGTAGACCAATTATCAATACTGTATACCTTGATTATCACTGGTATTGGTACATTGATACATATTTATTCAGTTGGATATATGCATGGAGACAAAAGCTTTCCACGCTTTTTTGCATATCTGAATTTATTTGTATTCATGATGTTAAACCTAGTATTAGCCAATAATTTTGTATTGACATTTCTTGGCTGGGAAGGTGTAGGATTATGTTCATATCTTCTTATTGGGTTTTGGTATGATAGGAAATTCGAAGGTTCTCATATAGTTTGGACAGGTGATGCAGCAAAAAAGGCATTTATTGTTAATCGTATAGGTGATTTTGGAGTATTGATTGCAATGTTCCTTATTTATATGCGATTTGGTTCTTTGGAATATTCAACAGTAAATATGGCTGCCGCTGCTGGAGGAATTGATGCTGGGTTAATTACTGCGATTACTTTGCTTTTATTCTTAGGTTGTACCGGAAAATCTGCTCAAATTCCTTTGGGGATTTGGTTGCCAGACGCGATGGCAGGTCCAACACCAGTTTCTGCTTTGATTCATGCAGCAACCATGGTAACTGCTGGTATATTCCTTATAGCTCGAAATTCAACACTTTTTGCTTTGTCTCATACAACAATGGCAATTATTACTGGTGTTGGTATTACAACAGCCTTAATAGCAGCTACAATTGGTATAGTTCAAAATGATATCAAAAAAGTTTTAGCCTATTCTACAGTAAGCCAATTAGGTTTTATGTTCATGGCTTTAGGAGTTGGCGCATATACTGCTGCCGTATTTCATGTTATGACACATGCATTCTTTAAAGCATTATTATTCCTTGGATCTGGTTCTGTAATTCATGGAATGCACGAAGAACAAGACATACAAAAAATGGGTGGATTAAAGAAGTATATGCCTCAAACATATATCACATTCTTATTAGGAACAATTGCAATTTCGGGGATTTTTCCTTTTTCAGGTTTCTTCTCTAAAGATGAAATATTATGGAATGCATATGCAAATGGAAGCCCAATATTATGGGGTGCTGGTGTTTTAGCAGCATTTTGCACAGCATTTTATATGTTTAGATTATTATACCTAACATTCTATGGAGAAGAAAGATTTGACCATCACCATGTTCATCCTCATGAATCACCTATAACAATGACATTACCTTTATGGGTTTTAGCTATTCTGTCTGTTTTTGGTGGCTTATTAGGAATACCTAAAGCCTTGTCTGGTGGTGCCGACATCAATATTCTTGAACATTGGTTAGAGCCAATCTTTGCAAATGCCAATAGTATTTTAGCTAGTCATCATAGTGATGCACATCATCATTCATTAGCCTTAGAATGGGGCTTAATGGCAGCATCATTAGCTATAGCAATAATTGGAATTTCTTATGCGACATCATTGTATAAAAAATCTTCAAATAAACCTGCTGAAATGGCCGCAAAAAATAAAGGAATCTATAATATTCTTTGGAATAAATACTTTGTTGATGAGATTTATCATAATGTATTCGTAGCTCCAATATATAAGATATCTTTAGATTTTCTTTGGAAGATAGTAGATGTGCAAATTATAGATGGTATCGTAAATGGCAGTGCAAGAGCTATCGCCGTAAGCGCAGAAAATCTTAGAAAGATACAATCAGGTATTGCTCAAAACTATGCTTTAATGATGTTATTTGGCATAGTAGCTATTATCGCCTGGATGGTTTTTGCATAAGGCATATAATATGAACAATACTCATCCTAATAATCAAGATATCGTGCAATCGATGAATGAATCATCATTATCTGTATTGGTGTATTCACTTACGATAGTGGTTGTACTATTGGTATCATTTATGCTGTATTTTCCACAAGCATTAGCAATTGGATCATTAGATGTTTCTAGTCTGCCTAAGCTTAATGCATTCCTGAACGGATCATGCAGTGTATTATTAATGCTAGGTGTCTATTTCATCAAGAATAAAAAAAGACAAGCACATAAAACAGTAATGTTAAGTGCATTTACATTGTCAGTAATCTTTTTATTGTCTTATGTCTTATATCATTCACAAGCGCCAGCTACACATTATGGCGGTGAAGGTATAATGAAGATAATATACTTTTTCATATTGATAACACATATAATATTGGCTGCTTGTATAGTTCCTTTAGCATTATTTACATTACTCCGGGCATGGAGAAGTGAGTTTATAAAGCATAAGGCAATTGCTAAGTGGACATTTCCCATATGGTTATATGTAACGATAACAGGCGTAATCGTATATTTTATGATTTCCCCATATTATCAAGTTAAGCCTTAAGCATAGTAATATGCATATATAATTTAGAGTAAAAGCCGCAAGGCATTTTGATATCATTTGTCAGTTCCTAAGAGTGACACAATGCCACATACCGAATCAGCTGGAATGTTATTATTAACATTACTATTACCATTATTTGGATTTATAGCGGTGCTATTTATTGATAAAGCACAAGAAAAAGCTATACGTTTTACTACAATGATGATATCCTTGCTAACCTTTGGGTTTTCATTGCCCTTATGGTTTTCTTTCAATAATTCTATTGATGGATTTCAGTTCTATACAAATATTCCTTGGATATCTTCTATAGATTCAGGCTTTAGAATTGGCATTGATGGGATGTCTTTATTATTAGTATTGCTCACAACATTCATTATGCCAATAGCATTACTTTCATCCTTTGAACCAATTAAGAAAAGAGTAAAAGAATATTATGCAATGATGCTTCTACTAGAATTGGGGATGCTGGGTGTATTTGTATCATTAGATACGATGGTATTCTATGTTTTCTGGGAATTAATCTTAATACCTATGTATTTCTTGATAGGTATTTGGGGCGGCAAAGATAGAATCTATGCAGCTGTAAAGTTCTTTCTATATACTTTAGTTGGCTCATTATTAATGCTCTTAGCTATTGTATGGTTGGGATTATATGCAAAAGGTTTACCTGGCGGACATTTTACAACAGACTTTTTAGTATTAAAAGAAATTGCCCCTTCGATACCAATGGATATCCAAATTTGGCTGTTCTTAGCATTTGCACTTTCATTCTGTATAAAAGTACCATTAATGCCATTCCATACATGGTTGCCTGATGCCCACGTACAAGCACCAACAGCAGGATCTGTTATACTTGCAGGGGTACTTCTTAAGATGGGTACATATGGATTAATTCGCTTTAATGTAGAATTATTTCCAATGGCAATGCATCAATTTGCAGCACCAATAGCATGGTTGTCTGTAGCAGGAATAATCTATGGTGCATTAGTTGCTATGGTTCAAACAGATATTAAAAAACTTGTAGCATATTCTTCGGTAAGTCATCTAGGTTTTGTGGTTTTGGGTATTGCGTCTATGACACCAGAGGGGCTTCAAGGAGCAATTATACAAATGGTTAATCATGGATTATCTACAGGTATGTTGTTCTTATGTGTTGGAGCATTATATGAAAGACGTCACACTAGAGAAATATCTGAATTTGGTGGAATAACTAAAGTAATGCCCAAATTTGCTGTTTTATTTGTTATTGCAATGCTTGCATCAGTTGGATTACCGGGCCTTAATGGTTTTATAGGTGAATATCTAACATTGTTTGGCGCATTCCAATCTCCTTTCTTGAATAATCCATGGTTTAGCATTTTAAGTTCTTCAGGAGTAATCTTTGCTGCTGTGTATTTATTATGGATGTTCCAAAGAGTAATGTTTGGGACAAATGATAATCCATCTAATCATTCATTGAAAGATTTACATAGAAGTGAATATTGGCAATTAGTGCCTATGGTTATATTTATCGTATGGATTGGTATATATCCATCAACCTTTATGTCTAAATCAGAACTTTATGTTCAAACATTAATTGGTAAAGTTGAAAAAAAGGTATTTGGCACAAGCAAATATCCTTTAATAAAAGCGGCAACAGCAGTAGAATCTGGAACTTCTCATGAAGTTCATGGCGGACATTAATAATGAATTTTCAGTGAAGGATACATCTAATGGCTAATCTATTAAGAAAAATCTTCGAAAAACCTTATGACTGGAAAAAGAATGGTCATGATATCACAAATCAATGGAAATCTCTGAAAGTTGGAGATACTGTTGAATTTGCTATGACTGTTACCGAAGATATAGTGTATACAATAGAACACATATATGCTGAATCAGCAGAAGCTTCTATTAGAGTACAATCTAAAGATGGAAGTGCCGGCCAGACATTTCGTGTAGGTTTGGTTATGTTGCGTCCACTTTCAAAATAAGACCAGAAAACAAAAGAGAATTTAATCAAGGAATACATTAATGGTACAAGATTTACTTTTTACAGCACCCTTTACCTTTTTATCTGTCATGGCAATTATTGCTATGGTATTGGATGCTTTAATTGTTAATAGTTCCAGAATTACATTTATTTTTAGTGCTATTACACTTCTTATTAGTGGTATCCTTGGTATATCAACTTTTGGATTACATGGCATTGGATTTAATGGAATGGTTACAGGCGGTGGATTTGCTGCATATTTTGATATTCTTTTTTCTGTAGGCGGATTATTAACAATACTAGCATCAAGACAATATTTGCAAAGAGAAAATATAGAGCATGATGAATTTTATTCCTTGATCTTATTTGCAGTTGCTGGAATGATGTTAATAGCGCACTCAAATCATTTATTAATGCTATTTATAGGCATTGAAGTGATGTCGGTTTCATTTTATATCCTTTCAGGGTATATGCGTAATAATGCAAAATCTGTCGAATCTTCATTGAAATACTTTCTTTTAGGGGCTTTCGCAACAGGTTTTTTGGTATATGGAATAGCATTAATTTATGGCTCTACTGGAAGCATGGATTATAATCAAATAGCTTTAAATATTCATAATAATGCTCTTAATTTCCCAGCATTATTGCCTGTTGGTGTAGCATTAATAGTCATTGGACTCAGTTTCAAAGCTGCAGCATTTCCATTCCATCAATGGGCTCCAGACGTATATCAAGGTGCTCCTACTATTGTTACAGCTTTTATGAGTACAGCAGGTAAAGCAGCTGCTTTTGCAGCTTTTATTCCTGTAGTGACTGTATTAATGCCTTCGGCGCCTGCAAAATTACAAATGATCTTTGCTGTAATGTCTGCTGCAACAATGTTGATTGGAAATATTAGTGCACTAGCACAAACTAATATTAAAAGAATGCTTGCATTTTCATCGGTTGCTCATGCTGGCTATATTATGATGGGCTTAGTATCTGGGTCGCAATATGGTTACAGTGGAATAGTATTCTATTTAACAGCATATATGCTTATGCAAATAGGTTCATTTGTAATAGTTGCGATATTGGAAAGAAATGGCGAAAAATATTTAGAATTATCTGATTATGCAGGGCTAAGCAAAAGGCATCCAGTATTAGCGGCATTTATGGCAATATTTATGTTGTCATTAGCAGGAATACCACCGTTTGCAGGATTCTTTGGCAAGTATTATTTGTTTACTGCTGCAATTGATGCAGGGTTTTTATGGCTTACTTTAGTTGGCGTATTATCCTCGATAATCTCTGTCTATTTTTATATTGGACTCATCGTCAAAATGTATTTTACAGAACCTGAAGGCCAAAGAGAAGATAATGAAGTTGGAATGTCTGGTTTATCACTTATCATAACAATTGCTGGAGTAATTGTGCTTGGTATATTACCTTCTGGAATTTTATCAATTGCTTCTAGTTTGTTTAATAGTACACATTAATTTATTATCTATTTATACTCGACCTTAATAATATGATGCATATAGCAGAAAGAATCACCAGATTAGGCACCGAAACAGCATTCGAAGTTCTTGTTAAAGCAAGAGCTCTTGAAGCTACAGGTAAAAGCATAGTTCACTTAGAAATTGGAGAACCAGATTTTGATACACCTCAAAATATTATAGATGCAGCCAAAAATGCTCTTGATAATGGTTTTACTCATTATGGACCTTCTGCTGGTTTACCTGAAGCCAGACAAGCAATTGCTGATTATATTAAAAGGACAAGAGGCACAGAGTATTCAGCTTCTGAGATAGTTGTTACACCCGGAGCCAAGCCAATATTATTTTACGGAATAATGGCAGTTGTAGATAAAGGAGATGAAGTTATCTATCCTAATCCTGGATTTCCTATCTATGAATCTGTTATTAATTTTCTAGAAGCTGTTCCAATTCCTCTTCCTTTAAAAGAAGAAAAAGAATTCAGATTTGATATCGCAGATTTAGAAGCTAGGATCACACCAAAAACAAGAATGGTTATCATTAATACCCCGCAAAATCCTACTGGTGGTATTTTAACCCATGATGATTTAAAGAGAATTGCAGAATTAGCTGTGCAACATGATTTTATCGTCTTATCTGATGAAATTTATTCTCAAATCACTTATGATGGTTTCGTTCATGAAAGTATAACGCAATTTCCTGGTATGAAAGAAAGAACCATACTTCTTGATGGTTTCTCTAAAACATTCGCTATGACAGGCTGGAGAATGGGCTATGGAGCATTCCCAGAGCATGTAGCCCAAGTAGTAGCAAAACTTCAAACAAATTGCACAAGTTGTACAGCATCGTATAATCAAATTGCTGGTATAGAAGCATTATCCGAGAGAACTGATGCTATTGCAGCAGAATTTGTTGCTGAATTTAAGAGAAGAAGAGATACAATTGTCGATGCTCTAAATACAATGCCTGGAATTAGATGTCATTCACCGAAAGGAGCATTCTATGTATTTCCAAATATTGAAGCAACTGGAATGACATCCCAAGAATTTGCAGATTTTTCTTTGTATGAAGCAGGTGTAGCCTGTTTAAGTGGGACAGCATTTGGCTCATATGGCGAAGGTTTTGTACGTTTCTCTTATGCAAACTCTGTAGATAATATACAGGAAGCAATGAGAAGATTATCTACCGCATTAGAATCCAGAAGTAAAAAATAATATTGATGTAAACCTAAAAAAGGCGTCATGAAAAGACGCCTTTTTCTGTATATATATGAATAAACAATCTAAAGAAATTTCTTTGATAGAGTACAGAAGTGCTGAAAGAGCAGAGAAAATCAAAAACGTTGTTAATAAAAGGCAGCCAACTTTGACGATTGTTCTTGAAAACGTACATGATCCCCATAATGTGTCAGCGGTTATACGTTCCTGCGATGCTGTTGGTATTTTAGATATACATTTTGTCTACCATAGCGGACAATCTTTCCCTGTATTAGCAGAAAAAAGTTCTGCTTCTGCAAGAAAATGGGTGTTTACACATAAGCATAATTCAATAGAAGATTGTTTCGATTTATTAAGACAGCAAGGCAAATCAATTTTTACTACAGCCATGAGCGTTGATTCTGTATCATTATATGAAATGAATCTTACGAAACCTATTGCTTTAGTATTTGGTAATGAGCATAGCGGTGTTTCGGAAAAAGCATTGCAATTGGCAGATGGTAATTTTTTAATTCCTCAAGTAGGGATGATTCAAAGCTTGAATATTTCAGTTGCTTGCGCTGTAACAATATATGAAGCCTATCGCCAAAGACTTATTGCTGGAATGTATAGTGAAAATCAGCTAAAAGGTGC
>JALRHN010000076.1 GCA_023259575.1 Candidatus Kapaibacterium sp.
AAAATCTCTATACAAAGAATCCATAATAAGGCATTAAGAATTAGCTTTTCAGATCAAGCTCATCCTCCATTAAACAATCCTTACGGCATTCACACCATACCTTCCTCTATTCAATTTATTTCGATTGATTTTGGAGATTTTATGGAGTTTAGATCTTTTGATAATGAAATTATCTGCAAAGTGGATAAAAATCCAGTTCGTTTATCTTTTATTCACAAGAAGCAATTATTATTAAGAGAGTTTAATGGACTTTTTGAACACTATCAAAACAAAGCTATTTCATTTGAGTTAAGTCCTGAAGAATCTATTTTTGGAGGTGGATCTAGGGCATTACCATTAGATAAAAGAGGATATTCATTTCCTTTATATAATACTGCTGTTTATGGTTATTCCAATGGTGCTGAACAACTTAATGCAACTATTCCTTTATTTATTTCAAATAAAAATTATGGACTCTATTTAGATACTTATGCAGCAGGTATGGCAGATATCGGATTCAAAAATAAATCCACGATGAAATTTGCTATAGAGTCAGGTAGTTTATCTTATATAGTATTTTGGGGCGATTCATTTGGTGATATTGTGTCATCATTTACGGATGTATCTGGACATCAACCTTTACCTCCTATATGGTCTCTTGGATTTATTCAATCAAAATATGGTTATAAGAACCAAAATGAAGCAATAGATATCGTTCAAAAGTTGAAAAAAGCTCAGATACCTTTAGATGCATTAGTATTAGACTTATACTGGTTTGGTAAAAAAGAATTTATGGGGAATTTAGATTGGGATAATGAGCAATGGCCTGATCCAAAAAAAATGATTGCATCTTTTGATTCACTTGGTATTAAGACTATTCTGATTACAGAACCTTATTTTATAAAAAGTTCTTCTCAATATTCTTATGCTTCTGACCATGATTTTTTTGCAAAAAATGAATTAAATCAACCATATATTATCTCAGATTTTTGGGCAGGTCCAGCATCATTATTAGATATTTTCAATAATGATGCAAAAAAGTGGATGAGTACATTCTATAAAAAACAGTTATCTCTTAATGTTGGTGGTTGGTGGAGTGATTTGGGAGAGCCTGAAAATCATCCTAAAGAAATGAGACATTCTTTAGGAAAAGCTCGTGAAGTACATAATATATACTCTATGTTTTGGAGTGAAATGTTATGGGATGTATATAAAGAACATGCTCCTCAAACAAGGCTATTCAATCTTTGTAGGGCTGGTTATACAGGGATGCAGCGATACTCTACATTTCCTTGGTCGGGTGATATTCAAAGAAGTAATGAAGGTTTACAGGCGCAAATACCAATTATGCTTACAATGGGACTCAATGGTGTTGGTTATATGCATTCTGATTTAGGTGGATTTACAGGAGGCCCACAAAATGATGATTTGTATATTCGATGGCTACAATTCGGAGCATTTTGTCCAATTATGAGAGCTCATGGCGAAGGTGTACCTTCAGAACCAATTCATTATCCAGATTCTGTGCTTTCTATTGTTAGAGAATACATTAAACTAAGAACCAGATTTCTTCCATATAATTATACATTAGCTTGGGAGAACTCACAAAAAGGATTTCCTTTAGCAAGACCTATTTTTTGGAATGATATTGCTTATTCCAACTTTACAGAAATTCAAGATGAATATTTGTGGGGTAACAATATATTGATTGCTCCAATTTTAGAGGCTGGAAAAAGGAAGAGGAATGTTATTCTTCCTCATGGCAATTGGTTTGACTATTGGAGCAATACTAAAATCACTGGAAATAGTTCTTTAGATGTTTTGGCTCCTATTTCTGCTTTACCAATCTTTATAAAAGGTGGTACAATTCTTCCGCTTACCAAAGAACTTGAGAATACTCAGCAATATAAGGCCGATACATTCTATGTTCTATACTATAGAGATACAACTATACAAGAAAGTACTTTTGATATCTTTACCGATAATGGGAAAGACCCAATGTCTATTAAAGACAGCGCATATAGACTGATTGAATGTAAAGCTCTTGAGTCAACTTCTAATAAAGAAACTCAATTTTCTATTCAGTATAAGCAGGGTAAAGGATATGCTGGAGAGCCTTCAAAAAGATCTTTTCACTTAAACCTGATAAATGTAGATCATTCACCAATATCAGTAAAAGCTAATAATGTATCGATTAAGTTGGCAAAAGATGAAGGTTCTTTCTTAAAAAGTAAAGTTCCGATTGCTTGGTATACCACAACTAAGAACAATAGTAAGGTTGGAGAATTACATATTCGTTATACAATGAATGGAGAAAAAGCGCCAATTCTCTCTATTATTCATTCAAAATAATTTATTCTTTTAATGCTCCAGCTGTTAAACCTTCAATAATTTTTTTACTAAAGAGAATAAACAACAGTAATACAGGAATTGCAGAAATACTAGCGCCAGCCATAAGATGTCCCCAATCTATAGATTGACGTCCAATATAATATGCCAAGCCAACAGGCAAAGTGCGCATTTCTGGTGAATTCGTAAATAAAAAGGGATAAAGAAATGAATTCCAACTTCCGAGGAATGTATAAATAGCTAACACTGTTAAAACTGGCTTACATAATGGCAATACAATTCTAAAAAATATATATAATTCACCAGCTCCATCTATTCTTGCTGCATCTTCGATATCCGAGGGCAATGATTGTATAAATTGACGCATAAGAAATACTGCAAAAGGCGCTAATATTCCGGGTATTATTAATGCCCAAAATGTGTCAATCCAATCAAAAGCAACCATCATTCTATACAGTGGAATCATTATTACTTGCTGTGGCACCATCATTAAACCCATCACTGATGCAAAAAGGATATGTTTCAAGGGGAAATCATATCTAGCAAAAGCATAACCACATAAAGAAGCAAAAAATACATTACCAATCGTAACAATGATTGCTATCATTAATGAATTAACAAAATATCTACCAAATGTATCGGTAATAAAGATATCTGCATAATTCTGAAAAGATGGTGTTTCCAGAAAAAATTGCAAAGGAGAAGTGAACGATTCTGGATGCTGAAATAAGGAATAAGCTAACATTATGATCATAGGAATAATCATAACAATAACTGTAGATATTAATATTCCATTAATAATCAATGATGATATACTCTTTTTACTTATTGTAGGTTTCACAATGATATCAATTATTTAATGACGCCTAATTTTTTTCCAATCTTTTCAAATCCAGCAATTGCTTTATCTAAATGTTCTTGTGTATGTGCAGCAGAAATCTGAACACGAATTCTGGCTAATCCTTTTGGAACAACAGGAAAAAAGAAACCTACAACATATATATCTTCATCTAATAATTCTTTGGCAAATGTTTGAGCCAATACTGCATCATAAAGCATAATAGGTACAATTGGATGCGTACCTGATTTTATGTCAAAACCTAAACCTTCCATTTTAGAACGAAAATACTTTGTATTCTCTTCTAATGTGTCTCTTAATTGAGTTGTTGTGCTTAACAGATTAAATATTTCGATTGATGCTCCAACTACAGATGGAGGTAAAGAATTACTGAATAAATATGGACGAGAACGCTGTCTTAATATGTCAATTATTTCTTGACGTCCTGTAGTGAATCCACCAATTCCTCCACCAAGTGCTTTGCCAAGCGTTCCAGTAATGATATCAACGCGTCCAGTAGCATTACATAGTTCTGTCACACCTCTGCCTTTGGCACCCATAAATCCCATAGAATGACATTCATCTGTCATTACTAAAGCTCCATAAGTATCTGCTAAATCACAAATTTTATCTAATGGTGCTATTGTTCCATCCATAGAAAAAACTGCATCTGTAGCAATCATAATAAATCGAGCATTCTCAGCTTTTGCTTGTTGTAATTTTTCTTCTAAATCTGTCATATCCGCACATTTATAGCGATATCTTTTTGCTTTACATAAACGGACACCATCGATAATGGAAGCATGATTAAGTTCATCTGAAATAATAGCATCTTGTTCTGTAAGTAATGGTTCAAATACGCCCCCATTTGCATCAAAACAAGCAGCATATAGAATTGTATCGTCGGTACCACAAAATTCTGCTATCTTTTTCTCTAATTCTCGGTGGATATCTTGTGTTCCACAAATAAAGCGCACGCTAGACATACCATATCCATGAGAATCAAGAGCATGTTTTGCAGCTTCTATTACTTGAGGATGTGAAGATAAACCTAAATAATTATTAGCGCAAAAGTTTAATACTTTATTATTTCTTCCAGCAACTTCAATTTCTGGACCTTGTTCAGAAACTATAATCCTTTCTGATTTATAAAGTCCATTGTCTTTAATAGTTGCAATTTCATTCTGTAAAAACTGTTGGAAAGAACCGTACATATAGATCACTTATTTATTAAAAAGTAGGAAATTCACATTATCACAGTAAAAGCGAAGCGTTTCCGAATACCTTAATTTCTGCTGTATCAGTACACTCTGATAATAATTGTTTGATATTTTTTTTGAGTACAGGATGAATTCTATCAGGAGATATCTCTGATAATGGTTGTAAAACAAATGCTCTCAAATGCATCCTTGGATGTGGAATTGCTATATCTTTGGAATCAAATATACAATCTTCGAATAATACTATATCTATATCAATCTCTCTTTCATGCCATTTTGGCCTTAATTGTCTACCAATTGTATATTCAATACGTTTACAAGCTTCAATAATGAGCTCTGGACTTTTATCAGTATATCCACAAATAGCACAATTAAGAAAAACCGGCTGATCATTATAACCAACCGGTTCTGTTTCATATACTGATGAGCATTGCAAATCAGTGATTGCTTCTGAAAGTAAAGATATTGCCCTTTTCATCGATAATAATCTATCGCCAAGATTAGCACCTATAGAAAAAGCTATATATGATGTTGAATTAGAAGGCATCTCTAGACATCGATCTTTCTACTTCCACATAATCTATCAGATGTCTAATAGGAACAGTTAACTTTCTTAATCTCACCGTTAATTTTTCAATAGCAGTAAATTTATCCATCAATTCACTAGCGATTTCATAACTCAATGTTTCTATTAAGCTATATGAATCTCCATTCACGATTTCATTTATAGAATAGACGATTTCTTCATAGTTCAATGCATTTTGAACATCATCACTTAGAACAGCTGTTTTATCAGAATAATATAAATCTACATCAACTTGATATTTGCCGCCCAATGTTTGTTCTTCACTTCTTACGCCATGATTGGCATAGAATTGTATATTATTTAGTGTTAATCGTGTTAAGCTTGATTGTTTATTCATAAGAATCCAATAAATAAAAAATTAAAATCCCTGCTTTTGAATAAAGACACCTTTATCAACTTTTACAAAGAAATCTTGATAAAATTTAGCATCCTCAACTTGATATACTTCTTTAGGATTTCCTAAATTATCAAGCACTTTTACCTGAAAATTAGCTCGTACTTTGGTTTGCTTTCCAAATTCAGAAATATTAACACTTGATTCAACAATTTTAATTTTATTATATGTTAAATCATTGTTATTTCGTGATCTATTTATATCGATTCCTTTAAAAAATTCCGACCAAAAATCATTGGAGTTACCGCGTGATTGAGACAAGTCTATTTCTTTTTGAGCAGTAAGTAATCCTAAATCTAATTGTGCATTTTTGACAATAAAACCATCATCTTGCAATACATTGATAACGGCTTTCATTATCAATTTCACATTATTTGTGTCGAATTCTCTGGTTTGTACTTGCCTGGTTTGTAATTGCGTTTTAGGTGGATCTGGCGCTTGATATCTATTAACAACTGTGCAAGCAGATATCATGCTGACAATTCCTATCAAAGCAAGAATAAAAATGGAATTGTAATGCACTGATTGTTTCTCTTTTTTGTGAAGGTTATTATTCATAACAGATCTCTTTTATATTGTTATAAATTATACACTTAAAACTTAGAGGCATGATATGAAAATGATTTCACTTTGCTATTCGTATCAAATTTTACAACTACTGTTAATGTTCTTTGTGTAACTGCAGCCGCTCCAGATCTGCTACCAGAGGCATATAATACCAAGAATAATCCACTAGAATTTTCTGAGTATGATGCTTCTGTCGCTATTTTGTCAAAAACCCATGTTTCATCACCACCTTCATCTTTTGTAACAATATTAGGTGAACCTAATGCTTCAGCAACTTGGGCACCACTCATTCCTACTTTGATTTCTTTTTGAACTTTTCCTACTGTTAGTTCTTGTTCTTTTACTGAATGTAAATTAGAACGATGATCTACTGTTGTACAACCTGATGCTATAATGCTAAAGATTGCAATGATAGCTAAACTCTTGATGGTTTTCATGATTATTCTCCAAGAACTTGTAATAGTGAAAGAGATTATTCTATAAAATGTATTAATGATTTTGCAAGGATACCACTCTCTTTTGAGTGAAATATAACTGTATAAGCTCCAGAATTTATCGAATTTGGCTTCGATAATGTAATCGTATTTTTTCCAGTTTCGATATTCCACGAACCAAGAGTATGTTTATTACCTATTGCATCAATTAATTCTATATCTGTTGATATTTGATCTTCTGACTCACAATACAAAGTAACTGAATTTATAGCTGGATTTGGATATATCTGCAATGTCTTTATCTGTTTTCCAGATTGAATAATCATAAGATCTTTGCATAGATTAATGATTCTTATTTCGCCCGATTTCCACAATACAGGAATTGAAGGACCTATAAATCCATTTGATATAGTGAAATCTAATGCTGATTGCCTTGTTTCAGCAATTCCTGCGGGTCCTTCTAATGTTACCAAAGCAGAAGAACTAGATAATTTACCGATATATTCTATGCCTATATGCCTCAAATCATTTATTATTTGATTTTTAACAAGTGATGCCTTTCCGCTAATTGAAAACGCAGTATCGGGCAGAAATATTCGTGGATTTACTTGTATTTCAATTTGTGCCTTAAGTTCACCTTTATAAGGTATTGTTTCTTTAATGTCTAAAGCAATTGGAATACGAGCTCTCTCTTTAGGATCAACTTCTATTATTGGTAATTTCAACGATATTTCGGCTGAATAAGGAACAATTGTTATTGAATTTCCAGAACCACATGGGTCAAAATTAGCATCTAATTGTATACCATTTTGAGGGATTACTCCATTGACACCAATATCCAAAAGTAAGGTTTGTCCGGGTGGTATTTGCACAGGTAAAGGTGTATATACTGTAATTGACCCATTCTTAGATTGAATATTTGTAAGATTTACTGGATTTTCAGATTTATTTGCTATCGGTATTGTTCTTCTGGGTGAATCTTGTAAAAAAGGTATGATTGAAGGAGCAACAATATTAGCACCAGATCCATAACCTAATAATGTTATAGCTACAGAATATAATGATTGATTTGAGTGCTCAATAGCTAATTCAGCTTTATCTGGTCCTAAAGCAGAAGGTGTATACGATATATTTACAGATAATTGCTGCCCTGGCAATAGTATCGTATCATTAACTACAGAATTAACAAATATATGTGAGTTTTTAGCATATACTTTATTGATAAGCAAAGGTTTGGGGTCATCATTTCTTATTAAGATAATATCTTTGCTTACGGTATCATTTATACATAAAGAATCTATAAATAGATTATTAGCTAGGTTCTTAATATTTCGAGGCTTAGATAGAACTTCCAAGGGTAAATAGAACTCTTGTGAACAATAACCGAAAAAGACGGTATCAGCAATGATACCTGTATCAGTGGGTTGTACTTTAAATGATAAATCGATACAATCATTTGGCTTTACTACAATGCCATTAGGAAAAGGTACTGAAAATGTAAAATCTTTTCCTTTTCTTAGATATGCATATTCAAGTATTATATTTCCAGGACCTTTATTACAAAAGTTCCTAGTTAAGACAGTATCCTTTTGTTCCATTAATAATAAATCTGATATTATTCCCTTTGTGATAATTGGTTGCGAAGGTACGATTCTGAACAAATTATCTGTGGTGTCTTTTTCAGGATATGAAAAATTCCTCATCTTTACATTGTCAGAAGAATTTGCAGAAGATGCAATGGCTTGTCCATCAGGGCTAAATGCGATATCAGTTAAAAATCCATTATGTCCGCTAATAGAACCTAAAAATTTATCTAATGGTAATTGCCACATTGAAATTTGCGGAACACCCTCAAAACCAGTGGCCAAAAATTGATTTGTTGTATTAAATGTAAGCCCTATAGCATCACTAGAGGCAGTTCTTAAACTTCTGACAATTGTATGTGTGGGTATATGGGCAATATGAACTTCGCATTCAGCACCAGAAGTTAATGTTGTTTGTGAGGTTTTTGTGCCCATAGCTAATAAAGATCCATCATCGGAAATACCTAAGCGATTGATCAATGCTAATTCAGGAAAAAACAAAGAATCTATAACAGTTAAATTTGTAGAATTAGCGAGTAATACAGTTCCATTTAATAAAGAAATAGCACAAATAGATCCATTTCCTAATGTAAAGCCAGTAATTGGAATATTGAATGAATATAATTGATCAATAGTGCCATTTAATGATATTTGTTGAATCTGAGGTCCTTTTTGGGGAATAATTAAGAATGATTTTGTTTCTGGATTGAACAATACATCCTTGGTACCACCAAGCATAGTAATCTCAATTTCTTTTACAGGAATTGGATTACCCTTTGCAAACAAAGCTATAATTTCTTTTTTAGTGTCTGATAATTGATATGCACCAAACAATAGAGAATCATTAATATAGCCTAGTCCTAACCACACAGTATTCACTGTTGGAAATGTAATATTTGCGGCTGAATATTCATTATTGACTTTAGTACTTATTTTATCCCAATCACCTATCATTCCATTTTGATAACCAGCCAACAGAGCTGTACCAGAAGCATTCCAAGCAATATTAGAAACTCCCCCTTTTAATTCTGGTTTTAGCAAAGTAAATTCTTCGAATCTTTGTAATTCTTGTCTGATACGAAGATACGCTGAGTCTGTAAATCTTGCAGGGATTTTCCACATAAATGTGCTATCCATGCTAAAACCCAAAGTATCCCAAGATTTTCCAGCATCCGGACTAAAATCTACATATGTTGGAGCACCAACCCGATACCCTTTCCATTTTAAAATGATGTCTTCACA
The DNA here is from genome assembly GCA_023259575.1 of Candidatus Kapaibacterium sp. Lineage (GTDB taxonomy): Bacteria > Bacteroidota > Ignavibacteria > Kapaibacteriales > UBA961 > UBA961. Next base: position 9,193 of record JALRHN010000076.1, read on the forward strand.
AGGAGTATATACATTAGGAGAATTTGGAGTGAGAAGCGTTAAATTTCTGTTTTCCTGCATAGTAAAGCCATTTGCTCTCAATTGCAGATATTCAGTTTTTCCACCTTCATAATACAAAACTGCATATTCTTTATAGTATGAATCTTTTTTGGGAGTAAATACGATATCGAAAAAATACCCTGTAGAAGGAGCTAATCCAACTGGAGGTGGATTAGTAGAAACATAGCTTCCTATCCATCGTATTGAAAAATCTGGTGACGAAAATCGAATCGAATCTAAACGAGTTGTCAGTTCTTTCTTTGAAGCATCTTTATTTGATGAAACTGCTCTCACCATAATTGTAGAAGCTTCAGTTTGACCTGGTTTTACTGTCCCAAAATATAATTCTCTAATTTGTTCATAGAATGGATCGCAAAAACGTACTTGACATCCATTATCCCTTCTATGTTTACCCAGAATACTAGAAGTTTGATTAGAATGTGTAAACACAAATTCAGTTGTTTCTGCAACACTTTGCGACCTAGTAATCCAGGTAATTAATTGATATCCTAGATTATCTGGTGGTGCGATATTGATCGCCCTTGAGCTTCGATTATCATCTACAAT
>JALRHN010000077.1 GCA_023259575.1 Candidatus Kapaibacterium sp.
AACTAAATTTTGCACCAGCTTTCTTAGTAATTAAATAAAACTCAACACACATTAAAGGAACAGTCAATAACCAATCTACATATCTAAAGAATGTAGGAGATGTACCTGTTTCCAAATTATAGCTTCGCATATAATAATAATGTACAGCGGCTATAAAAGTAATAATTCCAGACACCAACACGGAAGTTCTCCACTTTGATGAGGTAGTACTCAATTCAAAGAAGAAAAACACAGATGCGGCCATCATGGCCATTGTGCCGATAAAAAACGTAAATGCTACGTAATTACCAGCTGCAATCGAAGTAACTTCATGTCCCATAAAAACTCCTTTTATTGGGAATAATTGAAAATAAAAACTTCCGAAGAAGTATTAGATACTTGCGATAATAAGTTGTGGTGAAAGAATTAATCCCTGAACATTATATACATGAAAACGTTATAAATAAGGTGCTTAAAAAGTGAATTTGAATTCATTTAATTGCTAAATGTAAAATTGTTTAAAAAAGTTCTGAAAATCAATAAAAATTTTTTGAAATATATTTTTGAGATCCCAATGTTACCAATTCATAATGATTTGGTAAAACTGAAGTAAAGGGTGAAGTGTAATTTTGCAATGTTCTTTTGTGTGTTTTGTAACAGATTATTGTAAAATTCAATGCGTTTTAACAAAGTTTTAGGTTTCTTTGTCACATTCTTGGTGACATTGATTGTATGTATACCAGTTTCTGCTCAAGATACTGGAATTATAACGGGTACAGTTAAAGATGGTGAATCAGGTGAATTAATGCGTAGCGTCACAGTACGTGTTAAAGATACCAAGAAGGGTGGTTTTACAGATGTAAAAGGTAAATTCTCTATTAAGGGAATGGCACCTGGTACATATTCCTTAATATTTACTTATGTTGGTTATACTTCAAAAACTGTTTCTAATATAGAAGTTCCTGCTGGACAAACAGTAACAATTAATGCAATATTGCAGCCTGAATCTAGAAAAACAGATGAAGTTGTTATTGAAGCTCGTAGGATTAATGATAATCAAGCTGCTATTCTTGCCCAAAGAAAAAACTCTGCACAAGTTAGCGATGGGATTTCTCAGGATGAGATTTCAAAAACTCCAGATGGTGATGCTGGACAAGCCTTAAAGCGTGTTTCTGGTGTAACATTGGTAGGGGATAAATTTGTATATGTGCGTGGAGTTAGTGATCGCTATAATAATACAACTCTCAATGGTTCTGCTCTTGCAACTACAGAGCCAGATAAAAGATCTTTTGCTTTTGATATGTTCCCATCTGAATTTCTACAAAGTGCAAATGTAGCGAAATCTTTTACCCCAGATTTACCGGGAAATTTTGTTGGCGGATTAGTTCAACTAAATACCGTTGATTTCCCAGAGGGTTTTGCTTTAAAAGCATCTGTAACAAGTTCATTTAATACAAATACCACATTAAAAGAAAATGCTTTTTTAAGCACTCCTTCTAGTAGTACAGACTGGTTGGGTTATGATGATGGATCTAGATCTTTGCCATCTAGTGCACCTGCAACAAGAAAAGAAATGGATAAAATCATAAGAGATGCATATGCAGGTGTTGAAGATGCTCAAAATAAACTTCAACAGTTTGGACAAGATTTAAAATCATCATCTTGGAAGAAAGATTCCTCAAGTGCAAATCCAAATTCAAGCGTTAATCTGTCTTACTCAAATATCTTCAATATCGCCGATAATGATTTTGGTGTAATCGCATCTTTATCTTATGGTAATAGTTTTACAATCAAAACAGCCTCTGATAGAAATACTTTATTAAACAATGGTTCATATGAGCGTATAAGTCAAGGAAGTGTATCTAATCGTTCAGCAGGTGTTGGTGGTATGTTAAACCTGGCTTATAAAATAGGGACAACTACTTCTTTGAGTTTTAAAAATATTTATAATAGTTCTATGGATGATGAAACCTTGTTTTTACAAGGTTCAGATTCCGCTCAAGGCATTGATTTTAGACAATTCAGTTCTCAATTTGTTCAAAAAGAATTGTTTTCTACTCAAATAAGTGGTGAACATACATTACCTGTAGAAAACATGTTGCTGGACTGGCGTGCGGGAATGTCTGAATCAAGCAGAGATGAGCCTGATTATCGTCGTTTACGTTATTCCAGACAATCCACCAGCCCAGATGCCCCTTTTATAGCAGATATTCAGCCAATGGGAGATGGTACATTAGCTGGTAGATTCTTTTCTAATTTAAAAGACAAAATCAGTAATGCAAGTTTTAATCTTACAATTCCTGTTTCTGCAGAAATTAAGATTAAAACAGGTGCTTTATTAGAATCTCGAGATAGATCTTTTACAGCAAGATCATTTGCTATCGCTTCTAATGATATTAGTGGATTATTGGGTACAGATTATTTCTCTGGATCACCAGATAAAATATTTGATGCGAAAAACTTTGATAAGCGTGGCGATACATTATATGTACGCGAAGATTCAAAAGCAAGTGATGGATATTCAGGCACAGAAAATCTCTATTCTGGTTATGCAATGATAGATGCACCTGTTTCTATAGCAGGGGCTGATTTCAGAGTAATTACAGGAGTTAGAGCAGAAGATAATAGAGTTCAATTAGATGGATTTTATTCAAATGGTCTAAAAGCAGTAGTTGATTATCATACTTTAGATTTCTTACCTTCTTTGAATATTGTTTATAAATTAAATTCAATAACTAATATAAGAACATCTGCTTCTCAAACACTTACACGCCCTTCTTTTAGAGAACTTGCACCTTTTGAATTTTATAATTTTAACGATTTAGTGGTAGTTCGCGGTAATACAAATCTTAAGCGTACCTTGGTTCAGAATTTTGATATACGCCTAGAAAGCTTTTTTGGCCCTGGTGAAGTAGCATCTATCAGTGGATTTTATAAAAACTTTGTAAACCCAATAGAAGAAACATTAAGCGGAGAAACAGGTGGAAAGCCAGATCGTACCTGGGAAAATGGCGGAGCAAAAAGAGATTCTACAGGTGCAATTATTAGTGATGGACAAGCAACCAATTATGGAATTGAATTAGAATTAAGGAAATCTTTAGGATTTATCGATAATTCATTAAGCAATTTTATGTTCAGTTCTAATTTGTCTTTTATTACTTCTTCGATTACAATTAGCCAAGGAAACAGCCAAGAAACACGCTCTATGTGGGGTCAATCGCCATACTCATTAAATGCAGCAATATATTATATGAATCCAGAAACTGGAACATCTATTAATCTAGCATATAATAGATCTGGAAGAAAGATTGTATCTGTGGCTCAAATAGGTCGTTACCCAGGATTGGAAGCAGAAGGAAAATCACCACACTGGTATGAAGAACCAAGAGATTTAATCGATATATCTATATCTCAACCAATTTCATCAGATTTTACTGCAAAACTTGTAGTTAAAGACTTATTGAATCAGAAACTATATTGGAATCAAGGCGATAATATAGTTCAGTCAAATATCTTTGGAACCACAATTTCTTTGAATCTTTCCTATAGATGGAAATAAATGTAAACGTAAACAAACAAATTCAGCGAATGTATTATTCACTATTATCATGTATTTATGAAAAATTTTTTCTTAAGCTTGTTGTGTGTTTTTGGATTCCTATTTGAAACAATGGCTCAGAATCCAAAATTATTATCACCAGGTGGTACTGCTAATGAAACATATAGAGCAGGTACTTCTTATGATTTAGTTTGGGATACTACTACCACTACTCTTGGTACCAGACATAAATTCCAATTTGGTACTTCTGCAACTGGACCATGGATAGATTTACCAGGTGCAACAAGCTTAATAGATAGTAATGCAAGTAGTACCATACGAAGAGGGAAATTTATTGGTGGATTTAGAGCACCTTCTATCGAAACTTCAACAGGATATATTCGCATGGTTAATCTAAGTGATACTACTAAAACAGCTGTATCAATAAATCCTTTCAAGATTGATAGACCAAGTCCTTCACAAGTAGATTCTGTTTTAACTGGTACTATAACATCTAATGTATATTTAACAAATACGAAGATATATGGTCTTCGTGGCTTTGTTCATGTAGTTGAACCTGCCGTTTTAACTATTCAAGCAGGAACAATTATTCTTGGTGATACTGTAGGTACTAATTCTGCTCTTATTATTAACCGTGGTGCTAAAATTATTGCTAATGGTACGCCTACACTTCCAATCGTAATGACTTCATCTGCACCTCCAGGACAACGTCGTGGTGGTGATTGGGGTGGCTTATTAATCTATGGTAAAGCACGCATTAATAATCCTGGTGGTGAAGCCGCACAAGAAGGTGGCGTAGCCAATGCAAATGATAAAACTAAATGGTACTATGGTGGAACAGATGATAATGATAATAGTGGTTCATTGCAGTATGTTCGTGTAGAATTTGGTGGTATTGCTCTTCAACCAAATCAAGAGTTGAATGGTTTAACTCTTGGTGCTGTAGGCCGTGGTACAACTATGGATAATATTCAAGTTAGTTATGCAAATGATGATGGAATCGAATGGTTTGGTGGTAGCGTAGACGGAAAACATTTGATTGTTACTGGTGCATTAGATGATGATTTTGATACTGATTATGGATATGCTGGCAATGTACAATTTGGTATTGCATTGAGAGACTCTGTAATTGCAGATATCTCAAATTCAGAAGCATTTGAATCCGACAATGATGCTACTGCAACATTTAATACGCCATTTACATCTGCAATATTTTCTAATGTTACTTCTATAGGCCCATTAGCAGATACTTCTGCTACTCCAAATTCTCGTTTTGGCGCAGCCGCGCAAATTCGTAGAAACTCACGTCAGTCTATCATGAATTCATTGTTTGTTGGTTGGCCTCGTGGAATAGAAATTGCACAAGTTCCTACAATGAATGCTGCACTTGCAGATTCTTTACAAGTACGCAATAATAGCTGGTATGGAATAAAAGGATCATGGTTAAACTTAGCAGGTGGAACTCCTCCTGCAGGAATCGATCCAACATGGATTTCAAAGGCAGAATTTGGTAATACTCTAGAAAAGGGAAGTACATCTGCTGCTTCACTAGAAAATCCATTTATAGAAGATCCAACTTTTAATCCTGCTCCTAAAACTGGCTCACCTGTATTAACTGGTGCATCTTTTACAAAATCAGGTGTGATTGCAATTGATGATGCATTCTTTGAGAAAGTTGCTTATCGTGGTGCAATGGGCTTAAACAGATGGGATTTACCTTGGTCAAATTATGATCCAATCAATACAGATTATAAAGCACAAAAACCAAGTAATATAGAAGATGCTCTGTATTCTACTTCAATGGGAATGAACATTTCTCCAAATCCAACTAATGATATTGCAAAAGTTCAATATGAATTAAAATCATCAGAAACAGTAAGTATAAAAGTTTATAATGCTTCTGGTACTATTGCTAGTTCTTTCATCAATAATCAACAGCAATTACCAGGTTTCTATGAATTCTCATTGAATTTACAAGATGTTCCCTCTGGAGTGTATTATGTACAAATAATCACTCAACATGGAACGATCACAAAAGCAGTCAGCGTACTACGCTAACTACACACACACAAAGACAAAGGCGTTATTGGAGAAATCCTTTAACGCCTTTTTTGTTTTTAGCTATCAAAATTCTAACATTGAATTGTATGTTATTCTCAATCATAACTCAATCCTAAACATATCATGAAATCTCTTTTTATTTATTTGTGTTTTTTATTTTCAAGTGCTTTAACTGTTTTTAGCCAAAATTCCTCTCATTCAATCATTGGTACTTGGGTTGGAGATTTAAAAGTTGGGGCTACTCTTCAAATGATATTTACTGTTAAAGGACCCTTTATCTTAACTGGCACATTAGATGTTCCTGCTCAAAATGCTAAGGGAATTCCGTTAACTATAGAGCAAAAAGTGAAAACAATGAAATTTATCGTAGAATCTATTAATGGAAGATTTGAAGGTGAATTCAAAGATAGTGTTACATTAGAAGGTTTATGGAGACAAGGTGGCGGAGCTTTTCCATTGATACTTAAGAAAAATGATACAATTAGGCCTGCATTACTTAGACCACAAACTCCCACAAGTCCTTTTCCTTATAAGACAGAAGATATATCTTTTCCTGGGCCATCTGGTATTTTGGCTGGTACTATTACATATCCTCATTCGCAAGGTCCATTTCCTGCATTGATTTTAATTACAGGCTCTGGATTACAAGATCGAGATGAAACAATTTTTGGACATAAACCCTTTCTGGTCCTAGCAGATGCTTTAACAAAACAAGGATTTGCAGTATTAAGGCTAGATGATCGAGGTATAGGTATGTCTGGAGGATCCGCTGAATTTGCAACTACCAAAGACTTTTCTGATGATATTTTAGCAGGTATCAACTTTTTAAAAAAGCATAAAAGTATAAATCCCAAAAAAATTGGTCTTTTAGGCCACAGCGAAGGGGCAATGATTGCTCAAATACTTGCAGCAAAATATCCTAAAGATATTGCTTGTATTGTGTCAATGGCCGGTCCTGGAATTTCAGGAGCACAAATCATAGAAACTCAAACACAAACATTAGCTTCTCTCTCTATGACTCCCTCTGCAGCAGCAGAAGCTGTGCAACAACAAAGAAATTTGATGAATATTGTGATTACTGAAAAAGACTCAATAAAAGCAGAACAGAAAATTATTGATAGTCTTGGATATTGGGCGGTGAAAAAAAAGGAAATTCTTGTAGTAAACTCACCCGAAACCAAAGCTAAACTAAAACAAATTATGAGTCCTTGGTTTAAGTATTTTATTTCCTATAATCCAAAGGATAATCTTACTAAGATCACTTGCCCAGTATTGGCATTAAATGGTTCTCTTGATATACAAGTACAAGCTGACAAAAATCTTGCGTCTATTAAAAATGGATTAGAAATAGCAAAGAATAAGCATTTCTCTATCAAGAAAATTGATTCTGTCAACCATCTGTTTCAAACTTGTAAAACAGGACAAATAGAAGAATATAATCTGATAGAACAAACTATCGAACCTAAAGTTTTACAAGAAATAATAAGCTGGCTAGAACTTTATTTAAAGAAATAAATAATAAGGATTCATTGTCTTGATAAATTGTTCTGTATATGGCCCAAGTACATCTTCTTTATATAAAAACAGTTCTTGAGTACAATTCGTAGAATCATCAAGACAAAAAGCTTTGATAACTCTTTTGGGCTTAGCTGAGGGATAATCTTGTAATGTATATTGATAGAAGGGAAAAAGACCACTCGATATAGCTAATTCTGTAAAATATTTCATTTCTTCTACTGGTAATATAAACCAAAACTTAGTATCCTGTGTAGATAATTGTTTTGAGCTTGAGATTAAGTCAGTAAAAGTTAGAGAATGATCTGAATGTCTAGCTATGTGTTTAGAAGATGAAATGGGTTTTGAAGAATTCTGGAAAAAGGGAGGATTGCTAATAATCAGATCAAATGTTTGATTCGAATGTTCAGCAAAGGACTGGACACTAGAATGAATTAGAGAAATCCGATTATGCCACGGAGAACATGTGATATTGATTGTAGCATCAATAATTGAATCATCATCTATTTCTAATGCCGTAATCGTAGATGAATTATTAGTTTTTTGCGCTAAGATTAAGGAAAGTATTCCTGTTCCTGTCCCAATATCCAAAATAGAACTTGTATGATCTACATTAATCAATGCACCAAAAACGCATGCATCGGAGCTTAACTTCATTGCAGAATTACTTTGGGATATTCTAAATTTCTTAAAATCGAAAGAGTCCTTATTTCTCATATTTATTATTCAATCGATATCGGAATAATAAATTCTTGCTGCTCTTTAGGAATTAATAATAATGACTCTAAACATGCCTGATTCAAAGAACTATGTATTGGTTTGCTTATCATAGTGTAACCTTTATACTTAGTATTTCTATTAAAAGAGTCTATGAATTTTTTTGCCAAGGCTTCATTATTAAGTGAAGTATATAATGTAATATTTCCACCTTTTGGTTTGGTATTTTTAATAATCCTAAACATGGACTCTTGTTGTGATTGATCAATTGCTATATATGTTAATATCACATTATTAAGATTGGAGTTCAAACTCATAGTAGTCTTATAATTTTTTTGTATCGGAATTTGAATAATTCCAGAAAAAGTACCTAAGTAATTTGAACATAGACTAGTTAATGTAAAAGAAGTGTCTTTTTCATTGATAAGATTTTGAATGTTTAATGTTTTTGTAAATGGTAATTGTGATCCTTCGCAAATTGTTGAATCATTAAATCTTAATTCCCATTGCGATATTGTATCGTTATCATCTTTTTGAATTAACAATTGTATAGCTGAAGGTTGATTTACAATGGAAATGGTTGAAAGGGGAGCAAAAAGCGATGAATTACCTCCACTAATATCTATTCTATTATCATAATAGTCTTCGGTTACAAAAATTTGGAAAGGGCTTGCTCCTTTAGAAATAAGAAGCTCTTTAACTGATTCAGTTAAAGGGTGTTGCGAGATAAATATTGTATCATTAGAATTTTTTGATAATCGCAATGCTAATGTTTTAATCATATGTAGATCATCGCTATTTAATCCTTCTTGAACTGGAAAAAGTACAGTTCTGAAGGGAACGGCATTCTCTGTAGTTTCGATTGTTTGAAAAATCTGATTATCTAAAGGCTTTACAATCAGAGGGTTTTTTTGAGGTGTTGGATCATTTGAATACAATAATCTTGCTTTATAAAAATCTAAATTACCTTTTCCACCAGGCCTGTCAGAGCAAAATAAAGCAGTATTAGAATCGCTGATGATAAAATCTGTATCATCGTATTCTGAGTTAATTTCAGACAAAGGAATTGGTGCTTGCCACTCTCCATTTTCAAAATACGTCATATAAATATCAAATTTCCCTTTACCACCATGGCCATTTGATGAGAAATACAGAGTATCTTCATTATTCATGAATGGAGTAATTTCATCTCCGGGAGAATTCATGTCGCCTTCTAGATGTTCGGGTCCTGTCCACGTTAAATTATCTTGTAGAGTATAAAACCAGATATCTGTGCCACCCATTCCACCCGGTCTATCAGAAACGAAATATAGATGTTTTCCATCAGGAGAAGGGCAAGGATGTGAATTAAATGAAGGATGCGGTTCTGATTCAAGAGGAGTAGCTTTTTGATTATGTTTTGTATAATAAATCTGTAGAAAAGATCTTTCTGGAAATTGTATTGGTGTTGCAAAAAACTTGTATGAACTTGAGTTGATCTCGGTGTTTACTAAATAAGAAATAACCTTATCATCTATTTCTGATTTAATAGATTGGATAGAATTATCTGTAAAATCTTTGAAGATTGTAAAGAAGGAAGGAGTACTATTTTTATTCCTTGAAAAGGTAACAACATTCTTAAAAACAGAAGGAGCATAATCATCATAAGGAGAATTCATGGTATACACTGGAGAATAAACCACCCATTTTGGTTCGATGGAAAAAATATTTTCAGTAGTATAAAATGTAAAAGAACTTAAGAAAAAGTATATGATAAGATTAATGTAAGTATTCATTGCGTATATAATTTAGATAAACGATATATAAGGATACTAAAGTAAATAATTGCGTCTAAAAACCTAAGATAAAAGGAGTAGGCGTACAAGAAAATAAAAAACTATTTGTTCATGTGTTAAAAGAATACTAAGTTTGTATTCCCTTTTGAGAGGCACTTGATTTTCGGAGAGAGTGAT
>JALRHN010000078.1:0-7439 GCA_023259575.1 Candidatus Kapaibacterium sp.
TACCATGAGCAATGATCTTACCGCCAGAGAGGACATAACTTCTCTGACAAGAATCCAAAGTTTCCCGTACATTATGATCTGTAATTAAAACCCCAATGCCTCTTTGTTTTAAATTGGCAACTAAGTGCATAATTTCTTCTACTGTTATTGGGTCTATACCTGCAAAAGGTTCATCTAAAAACACAAATTTAGGATTTGAAGCTAAAGAACGAGCGATTTCACAGCGCCTTCTTTCTCCGCCAGAAAGCATATATCCTTTGCTTTTTCTGATATGAGTTATGCTAAAATCTTCTAATAATTGTTCAAGTTGTAGTTTCCTTTCCGACCTCTTTAAATCCTGTAATTGCAGGATTGCCATAATATTATCTTCAACAGATAATTTTCGAAATATGGAAGCTTCCTGAGGTAAATAACTCATTCCCAAACGAGCTCTTTTATACATTGCTAAAGGAGTGATGTCTCTAGAATCCATAAATACTCTGCCAGAACTAGGCTTTACCATACCAACCATCATATAAAAAGATGTTGTTTTCCCAGCGCCATTAGGACCAAGCAAGCCTACAACTTCACCTTGATATAACTCGAGTGAAACATTATTGACAACTGTTCTTTTGGCATATCGCTTTACGATATTCTCTGCTCTTATACAATGTTGTGAATGATCAGTTTTCAAACAAAAACCTTTACTGGAACTTGAAAATCAGCGTTTGATAGGATTAAGATACAATTTTTTTGTGAGAGTCTCGCCCGATCTTAATAGCTCAATTTTTAATGTTTGTCCTACCATTCCATCGCTAATTGCTATAACTAAATCGTCATCTTTATGGATTGGTGTATTATCTACTTTTAGAATTATATCACCTGGCTCTATTCCAGCTTTTTCTGCTGCAGATCCAGTCTTTACTTCTATAACTACAACTCCATCAGTTTTATCTAATTTGAAATATTTTGCAATATTATCATCAATCTGTTGAACAAGAAGACCAGGATTAAAATCACGGTCAATTTTGCCATGCTCTTTTAATTGCTCTGCTATTTTCTTTACTCTGTTTATAGGAACTGCAAATCCAATACCTATGCTGCCAGCACCTTGCGAACTTTGTGAAGTTGAATATATAACAGTATTCACGCCGATTACTTCGCCTCTGGCATTCAGAAGTGGCCCACCTGAATTTCCAGAACTTATTGCAGCATCTGTTTGAATCATATTTTTATAAACACGATTTTCTTGAGAAAAACTAACTCCTACATTACTTACAACACCTACAGTTACGGTAGGCCTAGCATTTATATCAAATAAGCCGAAAGGATTACCAAACGCTATGCTCCATTCTCCAACAATTACTTCGTCCGAATTAGCAAATGTTAAAAAGGGGAGATTCTTACCTTTGATTTTTAATAATGCAACATCACTTACTGGATCTGATCCAATAATTTCAGCATCATACTTTTCACCATTTGTTAATGTAACAACTACTTTAGAGGCATTACCCGCAACATGATCATTAGTAACAATATATCCATCAGAAGAAATGAGGAAGCCTGAACCCAGACTTCTTACTTCCATTTTTCTAGAATATTGTCTACGAAAATTATTAAAAAATTGGTCAAAAAATGGATCTCTAAATGCACTTCCAAAAGGGTCATATCCTACTTGTCTTACTTCTGTAATATTAATGCCAACAATTGCAGGACTTGCTATTTTAACAGTTTCGGTTATTGCATTATGGCGAGAATTTGAGATATCTGCATTTGCTTGAAGAATTTCTGGATTTGGTGTCTGTGGATTATGTTCTTGTAAAAATGTTTCGGAAGGTTCTTTTGAACATCCAGCAATCATAACTGACTGCGATAAAAATAAAAAGCCCACTAATATTGAAGCTGATAATTTTGAAGTTTTCATAAATCTTCCATAAAGAAATGTATGATTGCTATCTTTGTACTATGTGTTTGTGATGAATGATGATTCTGATTATAATAGCGAAATCTTTGACGATTTGATGTGGAAATAATTTTCTGCAAAATAGCCTACTTTTTGGATTGTAGTGATTACCTTTTTAACTATAGCATTGCCCCTTCCTGTTCATAAATTATTTACTTATAAATATGAACATACTGATAAAGATAGTAAAAACTTTATTGGTTGTAGAGCTTTATTACCTTTTGGTAAGAGAATTATGACGGGTATTATTGTAAAAAGTGATGTCAATAAGCCTGATATAAAAGATATTAAATCAATTGTAGAAATATTAGATGATACTCCGATTTTCTCAGATTCAATGCTAGAGCTTACCAAAAGAATGAGTGATTATTATTTTTGCTCATGGGGAGAAACATTAAAAGCTGCTTTGCCACAAGGTATGACACCTAAAAGTGTTATGTCAATTTCTTTATTATATACTCCTACATCGTTAGAATTAGCAGAAATGGAAAAAAAGGCTCCAAAACGAGCTGCTTTATTGCATACTCTTATGTCTCATCAAGGGCCTTTAACAGTTGTATATTTAGAAAGAATCTTAAAAACTGGTTCAGTGGCCGATCAATTAGATGCTTTAGAACGATCTAATATCATAGTTTGTGAGCATTCTATTCAAAAATCAAACAAAGCTAGAACTCAAAAAGTTATTTCCTTAGAAGAATCATTATTACATGATCATAATAAACTAAGAGAAGCTTTAGATGTTTTAGATGCAAAACACCCCAAGCAATCTGCTTTATTAAGTCATATCTATATACACACTCATTCTACTCATCCACTTTTATTACATAAAGTATTAGAAGAAACATCTCTATCTCATTCTATTGTACAAAGCTTGCTTAAAAAAAAGCTAATCGTCATTAATGATATTGAAATTCCTTTGGAACAAGATGAACAACAATCTTATTCGCTTGCTTCCAGGGATGAGTCAAAACTTGGTTTAACATTAGAACAACAGCATGCTCATGTGCATATAGTTCAGGCCTTAAAAGAGGCAGATCATAAAACATTTTTACTGCATGGAATTACAGGAAGCGGTAAAACATTGGTATATATTCAGGCAATTAAATCTGCGATTGCACATGAAAAAAATTGTTTGCTGCTGGTTCCAGAAATAGCGTTAACGCCGCAATTAACAGATAGATTTAAGGCAGTTTTTGGAGGAGAGATTGCAATTTTACATAGTAAGATGTCTGCAGCTGAACGTTATGGGCATTGGCGAAGAATTCAGAATGGTAAAGCTAAAATTGTAATAGGTGCTAGATCTGCATTATTTGCTCCATTTCCTTCACGTAGTCTTGGACTTATCATAGTAGATGAAGAACATGAACCATCGTATAAGCAGGAATCTCCAGCCCCGCGTTATAATGCTAGAGATTGTGCCGTGATGAGAGCAGCTATCGAAAAAGCTGTTATTGTTTTAGGCAGTGCCACACCTTCTATGGAAAGTATGTTTAATGCACAACAAGGAAAATATCATTATTTAGAGATTCAGTCTAGAGCAGATGGAGCTCATATGCCAACAATTCATTGTATTGACATTAAACAGCAAAGAAAGCAAAGGGCGATGATTGGTAATTTCTCTATGGAATTATTGACAGCAATAACTAACAGATTATCACAAAAACAAGGTATAATATTGTTTCATAATCGTAGAGGTTTTGCACGATTTCAAGAATGTATCGATTGTGGGGCTATTCCAATGTGTAAACATTGCTCTATATCGTTAACTCTGCATAAGTCTGCAAATATGCTGAAATGTCATTATTGTGGATATGCACAACCCGCCTTAAAAATATGCTCAGTTTGTGGTGGAGCAGATATTAAGGAAACTGGCTCTGGAACCCAAAAAATTGAAGAAGAATTGCAAGAAACTCTTCTTCAAATGGGGTATAATGCTTCTATTCAAAGAATGGACTTGGATACTACTACTCAGAAAGGTTCTCATCGTAAGATTCTTGAAGATTTTCATAAAGGAACAATCGATATATTGATTGGAACTCAGATGGTTGCAAAGGGTTTAGATTTTGCTCGAGTAACATTGGTTGGGATTATTGATGCAGATCAACAATTGTTCATGCCAGACTTCAGGGCATCTGAAAGAACATTCCAATTAATTACTCAAGTTGCTGGGCGCGCAGGGAGAAGCGGAGAATATCCAGGAGAAGTTCTCTTGCAAACTTCGCAGCCATATCATCAAACCATTATTGCGGCTTTAGCAAATAATTATGAAATATTTTATTCAGATGAATTGCAAATCAGAAAAGATACTTTTTTCCCACCCTTTTCTAGACTAATAAGAATAGAGTTCTCTGGTATTGATGAACAAAAAGTTCATGAATCATCTCAACATTTTAATGAAGTTTTACCAACATTGCCAGAAATCTATGAGAAGTTAGGTCCGATTACCCCATTAATTGCAAGGCTAAGATCACATTATAGAAAAATAATACTGTTAAAATCTAATAAATCTACAGATCCCAGTGGAGAAAGAATAAGACATGCAATACGATATGCCTATCATCATTATCAAGAAAAGCATGCCAATCCAAACATCAAATTGATTATAGATATAGATACTTTTGATGCAGTTTAATATTCCTCATCTTCTTTAGCATGTTGTCTTACTAAATCTAATAAGCCTTCCATCATATAAACAGTTATTGTCTTTTTTGAAATATCTGTTGATATGATTACATCATCAATTACTGGTAATGGAATTTCACCTTGCTCTGTTTTCATTACCCAAACATCATTTGCCGGCATTATCCATACATCAGAAATTACCCCTAAATGTTCTCCAGCTTGATTAATAACAGAACATCCTATGATTTCACTAATATAATACTGCTCATTTTTTCTTAAAATATACTGCTCGTCAACAAATATTCCAGTTTCTATCAATGATTTTATATCTGAACCTTGAACCCCTTTTAACTGGATTTTTAAAGTATTTTTATAAGGTGAACATTGAAGGATTGTATATTCTTTGGCAAACTGTGCAGAATAACCTAATAATACTTTGGTGCCACTATGTAATTGTAAAGCTGGGTCTGGACATTCAGATAAAATAATTTCACCTTGAGTGCCATATTCTCTACTTATTGTACCAACATATCTAAAACCCATTTCTTATCCTTGATTATACTAGTCTGCCCCTTTCTAAGCATTTCATAAGCCAATTTCTTTTATCTTCAAGCTCTTGTAAATTCATTTGATCTTGAGATTTTAGGAATTTCTTTTTTGATTCAAAATGTACATTTTTGACATCTGAATTCATGCCTTGGGACTTCATGTTTAAAGATAATTTTACAGCTAATTGAGAGCATTCTTGTCTTAATTGTTGCTCTAAACTAATAATATCTATTGCATTTGATGGTATATCAATATACATATTAGGGGATATTATTTGTTCTTCTATGAGTTCTTCTTGTTTGATTGATGAATTTTTATCTGGAAACAATTCCCAATCTAATGTCTCAGTGCCTTTATGTTGAACATCTGCTAATACCCATGATTCAATTGAATCTATGACATTTCTACTTTGCTGAAATTCGCTTTCTCTTTTTGCATGTAATTTTATCCCTATTTGCTGTTCGGATAATAACCAATCAAAAATTTGAGATAAAGCAGCATCATTAGATGTAAATAAATCACATACATTATGTTGCTTGCTAAATCCAGGATAATATCTCATGCCCCTAAAGATTTGTTGCATTGTTTTAGAGATAGCTCTTACTAGATCAGCCTTTACAATAATACTAATTGGTTTGATATCGGTACCCTCACCAATCATGTCAACTTGTACCATTATATCAATTAATCCATTTCTATATTGTTGAAGTAAAAACAATCGTTCTTGCTCAGGAATATCTTGTCCAATTCTTGCTGAAATAAATTCTGGAAAATGTTGTTTTACAAATTCCAATATTACTGCAGAATGATTATTACTCATTGCAATTATCAGCATTTGATGATTCTTGAAAGAATTATGTCCCTTTATACGATGTTTGTCTTCAAGCCATTGATTTCTTTTTTCTTTAAATCGAATAAATGCTGGCCTTAATAAAGAATCAAGGTATACTGTATGAAAACGCATTTTTTTTCTTGCTAAAAATGCATCAATATCCTGTTCTGAACCTGCCATTTCTTGCATTTGAGATAAAGATAATTCAATCTCATCTCCAGATTCTATATTCCTCAATTTGATTTTATAATCAATCATATTTGTTGAAACTCTCTTTAAGATGCCACCTTCTTCGTGTGCATCCCTAAGTTGAACTTCATGCAAAGCCTTGTAAAATCGTTCATTGCCATTACGAATTTCAAATGGTACGCCAAATAAAGATTTATTGTCAGAACGAATTGGTGTGCCAGATAAAGCAATACTGCAACTATGTTGCAATCTTCCTAAAGCAATTGCCCATGTTCCTTCATCAGACAAATGATGCACTTCATCATATACAAACATGCATGAATGATGTTCTGCAAATTTTTTTAAAGCTTCATTTCCACTTTTTCCGCAAGCATATTGATATGTGGTTATAATGATGTCTGTTGATGAATTTTTCAGAAATGTTTTTTCTGAATCTGCTGTACAAAAGCTTAATGGAACTGAACCAAGATTTCTTAATACTCTGCTTAATTCTATTGGATCTGCATATTGATCTCGTAAATTTCCCCTTGGAACAAAAACTATTAATTTTTGAGCTTTACCTAATTGCTTTGCTATCACAAAAGATGCTAATGCAGTAATAGTTTTACCATATCCTGGCACAAATACACCAAGATGATTGTTCTCACCTTTTTTAAGACAAGAAGCAAGCTTATGTAAAAAATGTAATTGTCCTGTCCTGAATCTAAAAGAATCATGAAGGTTTATACCAGGTAAATGTACAAGATCGCCAAGAACTTGTGCATTATCCTGATCTGAACGAAAGTTCAACATGGATTTTGTTTTCGGATTGTAAATGCTGCATGTGCAAAATACAGTTTTCAGAAGTGTTTTACAATCTGTACTTATCCCCATTTTATCATAATAGTATGCATCTTTTTATGTACTAAGCATATACAAGCTATATGATTGATTGTATTATAATTTTGAGTATCTTTCAGCATGATGAAAACAGAGTTGCGATCTTATTTTTTAGATCAAAGAAATACAATTCCTGCAGAGATTCGTGAGGAATTATCAGCATTGATATGTAATAATATTGTTTCTTCAACTGAATGGAAAGAATATAGCTCTATAATGCTATATATTCCATTTAAGTCTGAAGTGAATATTCGTCCTTTAATTGAGCTTGCTTGGAGAGAGGATAAAAAGGTATTTTTACCTAAAATTGATATTCAACTTAATTAATTTTTTAACTTTTAGTAGAATCAGAACCAGAAAAGACTGGTAAATCTGAAAAACTTTTTAATCAGTAATAGATATAATTATTAATTGTGTCAAGTGACA
>JALRHN010000078.1:7449-9662 GCA_023259575.1 Candidatus Kapaibacterium sp.
TCGAATATAATTGATTATCTAAGCTGATTAAGGGGCCTTATGGCATCATGGAGCCCCAACCAGCAGATAATTATCATAGTGAACCAATTGAATTTAGGGCACTTTGTTTAGTTCCACTTTTAGCGTGTGATACAGATGGCTTTAGATTAGGTTATGGGGGTGGATATTATGACAAGTTTTTTGCATTATATAGTAATCTATTCAGATGCGGAATTGGATTTTCATTTCAGAAATACAGAAATGATTTACCAAGAGAGCATCACGATATTGCTTTGATGGCATTTTGTAGTGAGGAAAAAATGGAATATATACAAAAAAGGCCCGCTTATTAAAGCAGGCCTTTTGATTGTACTATGCTAAAAGAGAATTATTTCAAACTAGCTTTTAGTGCATTTACTCTTTTTACTACTTCAGAAGGAGGAAAAGATCTAGCAAATCGTTCAATGTTTTCTAATGAATTATCGCTAACAAATAATGCATCTTTAACAGATCTATCAGCAAATTCAATAGCTTGTTTTTTTGCACCTGCTTTGGCATAAATTTCTGCTAATTGATATTCTAGGGCATAAGATAATGGGAATTGATCTGCAGAAATTGTTTGATTCATTTTATCTAGAATACGAATACATTTTGCATTGTCGCCTTTATCTTCAAGTGTAAACACTGCATATTGTAAAAAGACTAATCTATAACTTTCCATAAATCTACGATGAACTTCATCATAATAAACAGATGGATTGTTAAGATTTCTGAATTTAAAACCATAAGATGGAGTTGTGCTAAATTCATCACCATTTGATTGTTCAAATAAGCATTTATCCATAATGCTGGTTTCATATTTAGATGAAGGAGATTGTGGTACAGGGCACACCCTTTGGGCTAAGCCCTCCCAACGAAGATAAGCATCTAAGCCAACATAGGAGTCTGCTCCTGCAGTAAAATAAACTGGCCTTTTAAACTTAGTAACTTTCATAATGTCAGCTACAAGTTTATGCTGAGGACCTTTATAGTAAACAAATTTTCCATTTTCTGCATCTCGAGCTTGGCCATCACCTTCGAAATCGTAAGACATCTCGCCGGCTGCTAATGTTGCGGAGTCAGCACCAAATCTTTGAAGTATGTCTCTATCTACAGGAATGGTAATTCTCTCACTTGCAGACATCTCAGGTGAAATCGAAGCTGGGTCTGTTTCATCTGCTAAAAGTGATTCATCAGAGAATGTTAAAGGAATCTTTTTGGCTCCCCAAGGTGAACGATTCTTTAATTCATACATATACCAGCCAGTTTGTCCTAAACTTAGATTCACAATACGAACATCCCGTCTTACACCAGCAACATCTTGCATATACCATAATGGGAAAGTATCATTGTCACCATAGGTGAAAACAATAGCATCTTTTTCTAAGCTTTGTAATACATTATAGGAATAATCAAATGGCAAGTAATTTCCTGCTCTGCTATGCATTGCCCAGCCACCACTAGCCATATTGACTGGAACCAACACAAAACACAGAGACATAATCCCAATTGAAGGAGCAAGTGAAAAATTAGATTCACGTTTGGTAAGTGTAGAGATCAAACCATATGTTCCTAAGCCAATCCACATACACCAAATAAAAAACGAGGCTACATAAAAGTAATCTCTTTCACGTGGCTGAGGATTCTGTTGATTTTGGGCTATTGCAGCAAGAACACCTGTTAATAGAAATAATATTGTATAAACCATTGCCATCTTGGGGCTTTTCCTGAAATGGAATAATAATCCAAATAAACCCAAGATCAATGGTAAAGCATAAAAATTAATCGGAAACAAATGTTTATAACCCGATTGATAATTAAATTCTTTGTACTTCTTAGAATTTCTACTTTCTATAAACGAAGCTGGTGAATCTTGAATATCTCCAATTCTACCAACAAAATTCCAGAAGAAATATCTCAAATACATCTGATTAATTTGATATCCAAAAAGATAGCTCATTTCACCAGAAAAGTTCTTTTTCATTTTATCATAATCTGGAACCGTAAATTGCATGCCATCATTACGAGTAACTACTTTGCGTCCAGGCTCTGTCCAAGGACCATATTTAAGATGTCTATTAACATACATATCATCAGTTTGCCATCTTCTTGGCCAACTTGGTGCATCACCATATTGTTCTCTACTTAAATAAGAGCTTAGTTTAATCAAATCATTGGGAACATTCTCATTCATT
>JALRHN010000079.1 GCA_023259575.1 Candidatus Kapaibacterium sp.
TAGTAATGGTGATTTTTTCAGAATCATGTGCCTACAATCTAATACCACTGTTCAAGCGAAAGGCTCTGGTGGTACTAATAGTTTTACTTTAAATAATCCAGGTGATTTTACTACACTCAATTTCATCAGAGAACCTTTATTAATCGAGGCTGATAAGCCAATAAGCGTTGCTCAATATATGAGTACAAGTTATTCATCAGACCCAAATGCACAAACATATGACCCATGCATGATCATCTTGCCATCTGTAGAATCATTTGTCAAAGAGGCCCTGTTCCATGTGATGTATAATCCACCAACAAATCCAAATCAATTTAATAGACATTTTATAAATGTTATTT
The DNA here is from genome assembly GCA_023259575.1 of Candidatus Kapaibacterium sp. Classification (GTDB taxonomy): domain Bacteria; phylum Bacteroidota; class Ignavibacteria; order Kapaibacteriales; family UBA961; genus UBA961. The sequence goes on from JALRHN010000079.1 coordinate 342, forward strand.
GTAGTGAAGATGCCGTTGATTATATCATGTTAGACAATAATTATATTACATCTATAACTACCGATTTAAAACAACAAAGAATTTCTGGTACTACCCTCTTTTACGTAGCTATACCTGTTTCACCAGGGACTCATAAAATAACTACTACCGAAGGTAATTTTGCATGTTCCCTTTATGGTCTGGGATCTGATGATGCATATGGATATCCTTTGGGCTTTGCAATATCAAAAGGGATTGACACAGTATCTCCACGAATTAAGATAAAAGAAGAATGTGGCAAATTACAAGGTGAAATAGAAGAAGTATTACTTAAGGATTATTCTGGTTTATACGATATCAAAATCATTGAAGATAGTACGTTTAATTACAATTGGAATATTTCCCGAATTTTTGACAATTCCATTTCAGGTAGTTTTACTGCGAACCCAATTGATGCCAAAAGAAATGCAAAAATTGCAATAGAAGCTACAGATAATGCTGGAAATAAAACGATATATGTTCATACATATTCTGCCTTATCTCTTATTATGTCTGATACAATTCAATTTAAAGAAATAGCAAGTGGAGATTCTATTTGTATTGATTATACAATTAAAAATTTTGGATTAGATACAGTATGTTTTCTTAAGGCTTCAATGATGGGAGACAACAGATTATCATTTGCAGAAAAAGGATTACCGCTTTTTGATGAATGTATCGCACCAGGAAATACCAGGACAATAACTATATGCTTCAAAGCAAATCCAGATACATCAGATCTATCTGCTTTTCTCTATTTGGAGACACAATGTAGAACTATGATTACTATTCCAATAAAAGGGTCTATATACAAGCAATCTTTGTTGATTGAAGGTCATGATTTTGGAAAAGTTAGTGTGAAAGATAGTAGTCGAAAAGGTACTATTACGATTATAAATACTGGCAAAAAATCGATACAACTTGTCCAATTGAATTATACACAAAAACATAGCGGTACATTTGTAATAGATACATCTGCAAGATTTCCTTTTTCTCTTCCTCCAAATGATTCACTGATATTACCATGTCATTTTTACCCTTCAGACACACTGGATTATCAGGAAAGCGTTACAGTTATTAATTCTCAGAACATCAATAATCAAGCATTTTTGTTTGGCAAAGGAATATCACCACGTATAACAGGGATAATATACGATTGGAAAAAGAAAAGAACACAAACAGTACATAATGCTATTGTGTCTATATACAATACTGGATCAGACAAAGCCATAATATCTCTAGACAGCTCAGGATTTGATACAAATATCTTTCATGTACAATTACCTAATAATGTAACAAGTATTAATATAAATCCAAATGACTCTATCCTAATTTCAGCAACATTTACTCCATTAGATACTATTGCTTATTCCGGTTTTGGAACAATACATTTTACAAATGGATTTGTTGCAGATAATCAAACAATTGAATTACATGGAATTGGTACTCAGCCATTTATTCTTGCAAATGATACGTATATAGGAACGATTGTAGAAGGACAAACTAAAGATTCAAATTGTATTTTATTTAGATCATCTGGCAATGAATCACTTACTATCGATTCAATAATAATTGTAAGTGGCGATATTTCTTCTTTTAATATTGACCCAACATTCCTGAAAAACCAGATCATTAATTCTGGGACTGCATATTCAATTCCGATAAAGTTCAATCCAAAAAGAAGTGGTAAACATAGCATAAAATTAGCGATCTATTCTGATGCATTACCAGCTTATAAGAAAGCTATAAGTATAGCAGAGATATCAGGTAATGCTTTATCAATAGACACCATAAAAGTAGACATATCAAATACAGGAACTGTAAGAACAAGAGTCTGCACAGAAAGAGTTATTGGCATAACGGTTATGAATAAAGGGAATCGTGATGTTTATATAAAAAGCATAGATTTTCAATCGTTAAAAGACAATATTTCAGTTCTTAAAAGAGTTAATCAGCAATTCCCATTAACTATTCCTGCTAATAATGGATCTTTAACATATTTTTTCAATGTTACATTTACTAAAATTGGAAGTGATATCATTCAGTTTACAGCTATTGTTAATGATTCAATCCAACTTAAGACAAATGTTTCTTTAGTATCTATAGAAAACAAAATTTCATTTACTAATAAGTCAATTCAACCAATTTCATATTTTCCAGGCGAGCAGATGAACATTAGCATCACTGGATCTTATGATGCACCAGTAACGTCATCAGTACAATTTAAGCCTAAATTACTCCTTGAATATCCAGCGAAAGCATTAACATGTATAAATAAATCTTCAATATTATTATTCAATGGAATTTCAGGAGAGATTAAATTACCTGCTGATATTATTCCTGTAAATAAATCAACATTGTTAATAGAATCTGCCACAGAATTAATTTTAGATGGAAGTGGCACGTGGAATACCGAATTAGACTTTGATACATATTTAACTGACAGCGCAGGAACAATTACAATTCGCTTAATCAATCCTAGTAATGACTGTTTTACTGTAGATACAATTTCTTATCCAATAATGATGGAAAAAGTATGTGCAAATGACATGAGAATTGTAGGAACAGCACAATCAGGTTTTGGATTATTAGGAGTTGGTCCACATCCATTAGAACATAATTCTACTGTTTCTTTCCTTTTATCAAAAGAATGTGAATATTCAATACAATTATTAGACATATTAGGTAATGAAAAATTGAATTATTCAGCAAAAGGAAGCAAAGGATTACATCAAGTACAAATTGATAAATCATCTTTGCTACCCGGAACTTATATCCTTATATTTCAAGCACTTGGAAAATCTTTTACGCAATCTTTAATTAATTTTGATTGATTTCATTACAATCATATTTGTTATGTGGAAAGAAAAGTTTTCCCTATATGCATTTTATTCTTGTCTAATGGTAAAACTTCTATTAAATTTGAGCTAAAGCTGTTTTGATTTAGATGGGGCTTTATCTTTTAATGACAATAAACTTGAAACATTATCAAGATATCAAGCTGTACATTCTACAGATATCAAGCAAAATTTTGGATATTTATTTAAATCAAAATAGCCTTGTAACTTTCGAAATGAAGTGATTTATATTTATTATTGGTGAAAAGGTGAACCTCATGCATCTTCAGCGACTGTTTATTGCCCTAGCGGCTCTCACTTTTTTCTTTTCAACGGATGTTTTTTCACAAGCAGCTGACCCTCGTAAGCCAAGTGGTAAAAAATCTCCTATCCTTGTTGGGCCTGTTTTTGGTTACAATAAGTCGATGCATACAGGTGGCTTTGCTTCTATCGTTGGCGATGTGCAATGTCCTACTTTCGAAACCGGAACAGATAATGGTTATTATTTTGGTTTCTCCGGCGAATATTTATTAGGCGATCCTAAGAATGCAAATTCTTCAATCATTGCTAGAGTAGTATATGATTATCAGCCTGCAAGTTTTTCTGTAGATGGTGATAAATATCCATCAAAGTTATTAGGTTCTTCATCATCTAGTCAAGTTGTAGAATCTCAAGTTCAGCATGTTACAGTAGTTAAATATTCACTTTTAAATATGGAAGTGATGTATCGTTTTAACTTACCTGGAACAATGCTTGGATTAACAGCTGGTCCACAATTTGGTATTCCAATGGGTGGCACACAAGAACAACGTTTTGAATTAGCATTTGATCCTTCAAATCCTGTTCAATTTGTTGCGCCTACAGTTCCTGGTTCATTACAATTATCTGGTAATGATATCGCAGGTAAAAATGGTTACAAACCAGAATATGTTGATGATACAAAAACATCAATCCGTTTATATTCAGGCGATATTATCGACAAAAGCCCATTCCGTTTAGGATTAAAATTTGGCGCACAATATGAAATCTTAGCAGGTTCTCTCTTATTTGTTCCTGCTGTATATTACAATTTAGGTTTAACTAAAGTAAATACTGGAGATAATTGGACAGTTAGTGCTCTTCAAATTGGTGCTGATTTAAGATTCTCTCTTTAATCCAAGATAAATCCTTAATAAAAAAACCATCCAATTTCTTGGATGGTTTTTTTATTATCTATTGTATACTATGTGAAGCGAAAATTGATTACCAATTTTTAGCAATATCTAAAAGTAATCTAACTCCGATACCTGTTCCGCCTTTAGGCATGTAATCAGTATCTTTTGTAGACATACCTGTTCCTGCTATATCTAAATGGGCCCATGGATAATCGCCGATAAAGTGTTTCAAGAATAAGGCCGCTGTAATCGTTCCTGCTCCACGTCCACCGGAATTCTTAACATCTGCCACATCACTCTTAATTAACTCTTCATATTCTTCATATAGCGGTAATTCACATACATATTCATTTGTACGTTCAGCTGCTTTCTTAATTCTAGACTTTAATAATTCATCAGTACCCATTAAACCAGTTGTAACTCCTCCAAGAGCAACAACACAAGCACCGGTTAACGTTGCTAAATCAATTACTGCTGCAGGATTAAATTTTGATGCATATGTTAAGGCATCTGCTAGGATAAGTCTTCCTTCTGCATCAGTATTATCAATTTCGGCTGTTTTGCCATTCATAAAAGTGATAATATCTCCAGGCACATAAGCTGAACCACTAGGCATATTCTCTGTAGAAGGAACCAAAGTTGTTACATTAATAGGAAGCTTTGCCTTAGCAATTGCTACTATAGCACCAATTGCACTTGCAGCACCATGCATATCCATTTTCATATCACCCATTCCGGCAGATGGTTTTATAGAAATTCCACCTGTGTCAAAAGTGATACCTTTACCTACAATCACAAATGGTTTATCGGTTGATTTACCACCTTTATATTCCATTACAATAAATACTGGAGGCCTTACACTACCTTGATTTACAGCTAATAAACCACCCATTTTTAAGCTTTGAATTTTCTTTTTATCGAGAATCGTTACTTTAATATCAGCAGATTTACCAACAGATAATGCAGTTTTAGCTAATGTTTCAGGATAAATCTCATTATTTGGTGCATTTGCAAGATTTCTAGCTAATGTAACACCTTCATACATAGCTAATGCATAATTGACAATACCTTTTGCTGCCGCAGATGTTTTTTTTGACTCAGTAAATAAGGTGAATGTTGATAATTTCTTTTTTTCTTTATCAGTTGTGATATATTTATCAAAACGATAATTAGTTAACATTGCGCCTTCTATTAATGCAAGCGAACTATCTGCTGCTGAAATTCCATCACAATCCATTGCATGAATTGATAAAGATTCTGCTTTACAAGCAGCAGCTCTTTTTGCAGCTACTGCACCAGCTTTTCTAAGTGATTCAATGGTCAATGAATCTTTTTTACCTAAACCAATAAGCATGATTCTTGGCATTGATTTAATACCAGTATATAATGTTATCGCAGTTTTAGCTTTACCATTAAAATCTTCACTTTGAAGAGTTGCAGAAGCCGAAGGAAATTGACTAGTAAGGTCTTTTTTTACGGAAGCTAGAAGTTTTTCATCTTCATAGCTAAATACCGCAACCACATCTGCTTTTTGAGATGAAAGCCCAGTATTTGATATTGAAATTTTCATTGAAATACCAATTGTGATGAATAATGATTATATAATTATTGTGCTAAATGAATCAAAGATTCTGTTAATACAAAAGATCCTTGAGATATGTGTACTTGATAACTTCCAGATGCAAAGCCATGTAAATCTAATGGAAAATGCTCTGCTTCACCAGCTGTGATGATCTGTGAAAAAATCTCTCTTCCAAGTGGAGATACTATTTTTACATTCACAGGACTAGAATGTTGAAGGCCTTTTACAGTTATAAAACCACTGCCATTTACCAATGGATTTGGCGATACTCTAATTTCAGGAACAATAGTAGATACAAGTTCTTCTTCAGTAGAAGCAGCAGCTGTATTTACTTGAAATGTTATAATTTCTCTATCACCAAAACTTGCATATACACCAGCAGGTTGACCAAATAGTGTAGATGCTGTATTGTATATCATAGTATTCTTAATATCTTTTAAACTAAAAGATCCTCTGGTTGAACCTGAATAAATAGGATATAAACCATCCCCAATACCTTCTTCATAGATGATAAATCTATAACATCCATCCTCTAATGTCGTTGTATCTCTAACTGTTGACTTATCTACAAATCCTTCTTTTTCTTTGATAACATAACCTTCATTATCAACTATTTGATAACGTATAGAATTATTATATCCTTGAACATAATCCAATGTCATTGTAAGAATAATTTTCGAATTATTAACAGTTTTGCCATTTGTAAAATTAACTGTCATCATATCACCAATAGTAGATTCATCTGCTTTACCGTTTGGTTCGTACACTCCAACTGTAAATTTATGATCTCCTACTCTAGGAAACTCCAAAGCTGGCAATAATATCTCAGCAGTATTCATATAAGGTATAGTGCCTTTCCAATTGAATACATTTTCAGTTTCATTATCTACTTTATATCGTATAACTAGTGAAGTTAAATCTGCTTTACCATTATTCTTAACAACTATTAAAGGCTGTTGTCCCCTACAAATTGGATTCATTCTACGATATTTATATGCATTATTAGGAGTTTTGATTTCTTCCAAAGAAGCATTATTTACATAATTAGCTTTTGAATAGAGGATTTGTCCTTCTAAAATATAGCTAGCTCTTTTGCTGAGATCATCATTTGTATATTCAGCCATATTATAGCCAATCTGAACAGAATCACTTTTTGAAAAATGCTCTGTTAGATTATAATCCCAATATTGAACTGCATCACCAGGGCACCAGCCACCCCTTTGAAAATACCAAGTACCTGCTTGTGGATAGACAGGATTTTGTCCGCAATCTGGACGCCATAAATGCTGTTCATATAGATCTTGACCATTAATTGCAATCATATGTGTTTTATCAGAAAATTCAGCTGCATTTTCTGTCCCACCAAAACCATGGCCAGTTGTCATTAAACGCAATGTTACCATATCTTCTTTGTTTAATGAAGGCAAGGTTTTAGGAGTTAAAAAATTGCTAATTGGATTATTAGGATCACCATATGTAGGATTTCCAGACCAAAGAACTTGGCTTTTATATGTTTCTCTTGCTGGAATTCCTTCTATCATATCAAAAGTTAGGGTAAATAAAGAGCCTTGAGAATATCCATCATATAATACACGTATTTCTGTAGAATCTGTAAGCATATGTGCATAATCTGTAATATCATAATCCCATGAATATGACCAATCTTTAGGGAACCATTTTCCATAAGGAGTTATAAATCTAGCTATCTCTGTCTCGAGCACTATTTCGAAAGGCTTATAGGCTTTTCTATTCCCTTTTGTAAACAGTAAATCAGACTGTACAAATTGTGAATCTGATTTTACGCCTGTAGAAGAATAATAATAATTCCAATACTCTGCTTCATACACTTGTTGTGTATCCGAAACAGTAAATGGACTAGCATTATTTTTATAGAATGATATTGTGATTGGCGAATTTAAGATTGTATCAGTTTTTTTAGCTGTAGCATTAAACTTTGTCTTAAATGTTTGCATGCTGCTTACTTTTAAGGTATCTCTTGCAGCACCACCAATTGTGAATGACGGAGCATCAACAAGATTTGAGTCTAATTTTCCTGTATGATTTCTAGCCATTACTTTCATTGTATAATCCCATTCTCCGCATCCACCTGTAGGACATGTAAGAATAAAATGCATCATGATGCGTTCAAATTTCTTATCAGCACTTGGGAATACTCCCCATCTACTTTGGCTACCATAATAAGTCCATAAATACTTATCAAATAATTTTACTGAAGTTGTATCCCCTCTTGTAGCATATATGTTAGGACTATGCATTGTTGATGATAGTATCATTGCGGAAAAAAAGAAAAACAGGAACAGTTTTTTCATTGTAATAATCCAGAACTATTTAATAAGTAATAATTAATGGTATAGAATAGATTGTATTTGAGTTCATGATAGATACTACATAATATCCATTCGCTAAATTGTTAATCATAAAATTACCCTGAGGACAATGCAAAGTATGTATCGCATTACCATGAATATCAGAAAGAACAACTTTATAAATATGTTGATGTTGATTCGCTATTTCAATTGAATTTCCTATCATACTAAGTTTAATTCCTAGTTGTTCATATACTTCATTAATTGAACTAGGTATAAAACTACCAGACAAAGAAACTATGAGCGGATTCAATTCTTTATTAAATGTAATTGTAAGTATAGCAGTTTTGTCCCCAGCGGTTTTAGGAGCAAAATCAACAGATATAATTGCTGAATCACCAGCATTTAAAGATATTTTTTTTGATATTACAGAAAAATCTAGTTTATCATTTCCGCTAATCTCTGCTGATTCAATAGTGCATGATGCATCCCCGATATTCTTTACACTTAAAGAACTAGTTTTTGTATCGGCTGTTGTAAGCGTTCCAAAAGATAAAGACGTAGCGCTAGCTTTTACACTAGCTTGAGGTGTATATGTAAAATTTTCAATCCAGGTTAGAGATTTATTAATCAGTGCATTTCTGCTTATTTCATTTTGGATAACCAAGGGATTAAATCCAAAATAAACAATTCTATTTCTCATTTTTTGAGTTCTTACACCAACTAAAGTATCAGCTGGCCCATTTCCATATCTTAATAATGGTATAGTTCCAAAAGCTGTTTTCGTGTTAAATTTCATTGGGAATAAGGCATAATTTCTTTTGATACAAGCCTCTTTAAATCCATCACTAATGGTATCAGCACTAATGCCTGTAAATGTATAATCAGTATTCTTTAGCTGAAATCCCGCATAGGAAACTCCGATTGTATCTAATAAAGCAACACCATCGAAAAACATATTATTCGTAAGGAGATGTCCACTTATTAAAAAAGAAATACCACGATTCATCAATCCAAGGATAAAGTCAGACTCAGACCTATCAATCTTACCGCTATCAGCACAATGCCATAAAACCCTTTTTAAAGATGTAAATCGAGTAATATTTTGAATGAATTCTTTTGTTGATAGGGGTATAAACTTTTTGACACCAATCTTAGAAATCGCCTGTTCGAATGGTGCAGAGGAACCACTATTATTGTCTTGAATTAGGAAAGCTTCAGATTCTTTAGAAACAATAGTGATAGGAGTAGAAATATATGTTTTGCTATTTCCAGCTTCGCCAAAAGTCAAAACAGCTTCACCAATTCCTGTAGTTGCTGTTCTTTGTAATTTTACAGTAAATTCTTTTGTCTGGCCAGCTAATAAAGTAAAACTAGG
>JALRHN010000007.1 GCA_023259575.1 Candidatus Kapaibacterium sp.
TCAACTTCAAGCGCAAAAAGGAAGTAAAGATGAAATATACACATTAGCTATTAGTTATGAGAAATCTGGTGATGCAAAAAATGCAGCACGTTTATTCCAGGAATTATATGCCAAGGATAATACAAATAGAGACTATCTATATGGTGTTTCTAGAACATTACAAAGTTTGCAACGATTTCCAGAATTACTTCCAATATTAGAAGAGTTTACATCTCGATTTCCAACAATAGAACACTTTTCTTTATGTTCATTTATTGCTAAAAAATCGGGTTTTACTGAAAAAAGTAATACATATTGGGAACAATCAATACAATTAGTCTCCAAACTTCCAAATGATATAGTAAAAGACAATGCTATTCGATTAATTGGAAAGTATCAAACAGATGCACAATCAGGTAATAATGCGATTCTTACCTATAAAAAAGGTAAAGAACTACTCAAATATCAATTAGGATTATATTCTGATGAATTATCGCAATTATATGCTTTGGTTAAAGATTATGAATCTGGCACAAAAGAGGTATTAGAACTATTCTCATTAAATCAAAATTATGCTTTGGTTCAGGGCAGACTTTCAGCATATTTAACATCAGTTGAATCAATAGAACATATAGACAAAGAACTTTCTAAACAAGCTGATTCACAAAACTCATATTCTCTATATAAATTATATCAGTGGTTTTTAAGAGAAACAAAACAATATGATAAAGCTCTGTCTTTAGTTAAGAAAACTGAAAAATTGTTTGGATCTAAAGGAAGAGATATATCTGATTTTGCTGATATCTGTAATAAAGATGGAGTATTAGATATTGCAAATGAAGCATATTCATTGGTAATAGATCTAGGAAAATCCTCACCATTTTATTCAAAAGCTATTTTTGGATATGCTACTGTTTTAGAGCAAAAACTCAATATTCTTAAAAAAGCATTTCCTGATTCTATTCCAAAGGATGACATATTTTATATCATCAGTAAATATGATGATATAGTGCAGTCTTTCCCATATTCCGGCTTTGCTATCGAATGTCTTTTAAGAAAATCTCAATTACAAAGTAATTTTTTAGACGATAATGTTTCTGCAAAAAAAACATTAGAACAGATTATTCAAGGTTATTCTCATAATTCAATATCTGTTGTGGCTGCTAATGAACTTGCATTATTACTAATCAAAGAAAATAATAGTACTGAAGCAAAAAACATACTTCTGCTTAATATTACAAAAGATGCTCTTAATCCAAAAGAAACCGATAGAGCTCAATTTATTTTAGCTGAGATGCTGTATTTTGAAGGAAATATAGATTCTGCTGCTGCACTATTATTACCAATTTCAGGAAAACCAGAATCTGATATTGCAAATGATGCTCTTGAACGATTATTGTTTATAGAAGAGAATAAACAATTTGTATCAGACTTAATCATGTTTGCAAAAGCTGAGTACTATGAAAGAATCAAGAAATATTTTGAAGCAATATCTGAATTTAAAAAAATTAGTGCCGAGGGAGAATTATCAGAATTAAGTAAGATTAAAATTGCTGAAATTTATAGTAAAATGAAGAATATTAATAAAGCACTTGAGGAATATTCTATTTTTTTAATACAATATCCAGAAAGTATAAGAACAGATCAAGTACTGTTTACAATTGGTGAGATGAATATTATTCAAGGGGAAATAGAAAAGGCTATCATATCTTTTACTGATATTTTGGTAAGATTTCCAAATTCTATGTATGCAAAAAAAACAAGAGATATAATCCGTCGACTTAGAGGTGATGTTCATTAATCGAAAGGGTTTTCATCTGGATCTTCTAGGGTATCTCTTTCATTATCTGTAGATTTTTCTGAAACTATAGAATGGATATATCTGATTCCTCCAACAAGTAGATATAATAGCATACTTGGGAAGATTAAAGCCCCTTTACTAAGTAAAGATCCAATAAAACCGGTGAAAACAAGTAATGAAAAAATTGGACGAGATTTTAGTAAGGAAATGCTTGGTCTTGGGAGATTATCATACTTTATTGTACTTATCATAGCTAAAGAAACGATTGCTATGATAATAGTAGTACTAATTATACTATAATGATCTGGTATAATATGTAATGGTAGAAAGAAAACAATATAAGAAACTAAAGTAACTGCACTTGCCGGAATTGGCATTCCACTAAAAAATAATTTATCTTCAAATCCTTTCAGCTGAACATTGAATCTTGCTAACCTATAAACACCAGCCAAAACAGGTAATGAAGCAATAAGAACTCCTGTAGAATTCCATTCATACATCATACTTTTGTATAACATAAAAGAAGGAGCCAATCCAAAGGAAACAGCATCACATAATGAGTCTAACTCTACTCCTAATTCACTTGTTGATTTGGTTAACCTAGCCATCATCCCATCTAAAGCATCAAATATTCCGGCAATAAAGATAAAGATTGCTGCCTTATCATAATTACCATCAGAAATATGAATAATAGCAGTAAAACCTGAGAACAAATTTGCTAAGGTAAATAAATTTGGAATGATTGAACGTGTAATTCTCATAGATAAATGTACTTATTCTTCATGCTTATTATTTGGAAGAAAAGGTAAAAATGAAAGCAGAAAATTGACAGACTGTTCAAGATCATGAAAAGAACCATTATTATCAATAATAAAGTCTGCTTTATTAATAAGCTCTTGATCTTCAATTTGATGTTTCATTCTTATTAGAATATCTTGTTCTGATAGATGCGATCTTTCTTGAACTCTGGCAACTCTAACTTTTTGATCTGCTATAATCCCGACAATATAATCAAAACCATATTCTAAACCAGCCTCAAACAAAAGTGCCATATCAATACAAATCATCTCAGCACCTTGCTCGGCTGCTTCCATAGCATCTTTGAATAGTCTTTCTAATAAAGGTGGATGAACAATTTCATTTAGTTCTTTCAAAAGATGAGTATTGCCTTCTGCAAAAACAAGAGAAGAAATAAAAGAAAAATCAATATCACCATTTTGTAGAATTGATTCTTGGCCAAAAGATGAACGTAATTTAGTCTGAATATTTGTATTCTGTTTCATAATCTCTTTTGCAAGATTATCGGCATTTAACACAGTATATCCAGCTTGTTCGAACAAATTTGCTACTGAGCTTTTTCCAGATCCAATTCCACCAGTAATCCCTATCAATAAAGGTTCGGAATTTTCATCAGTTAGATTATTATCATCTATTATAGGGTCTGTCATATACGATGGAATTGATTTGAAGAAATAAATATTTCTTTACTATTTATCTGATTATCATTTCTCACATTGGTAAATCTACGGAATTTCGCTAATTTGGTACACATGTTATTAATGTGATTCTATTTGAAAAATACCCTCTAAGGAGTACATTAGATGAAAGTTGACGTCGTGATGCCTAAAATGGGCGAATCCATTCAGGAAGGCAAAATTTTGCGTTGGTTAAAAAAACCAGGCGATAATGTTGAGCGCGACGAAATCCTTTTGGAAATATCGACCGACAAAGTAGATACAGAAGTTCCATCTCCATCCGCTGGTATTCTAACTGCACTTTTAGCTCAGGAAAACGATACAGTAGAAGTTGGTAAAGTGATTGCTCAATTAGAAACTGAATCTTCAGCCGCTATTGTACATTCGGCTCCAGCTCCAGTTATAGATAAACCTATAGTTCCAGAACCTTCAAAAGTAGATGATAAACCTATTGTTGAAATTTCTGTACCTACTCCTAGTATTAATCCTTCACATAACTCAGGAAGTATAACTGAAGTTGTGATGCCTAAAATGGGTGAATCTATACAGGAAGGAAAAGTTTTACGTTGGTTAAAGAAACCAGGTGATACGATAGAAAGAGATGAGATTTTATTAGAAATATCAACAGATAAAGTTGATACCGAGGTGCCATCTCCTATTGCAGGTACATTGTCAGAGTTAAAAGCCCAAGAAGGTGACACGGTAGAAGTTGGAAAAGTAATTGCACTTATTTCATCTGGAAATGTTTCTGTAAGTAATCAATCTAATACTATAGTTGCACCTGCACCTGCCGCAGCACCAATTCAAACACCTATAGCTGTATCACATCCATCACCAATCGTACAAGCTGTAGAAGTATCGGCACCGGTTGTTGATATACCTAGGCAAAGCGGATCACGATTTTATTCTCCTTTAGTCCGTTCAATTTCAGAAGCAGAAAAAGTAAGCCTTCAGGAATTAGAATCAATAAAAGGAAGTGGTCTAGAAGGTAGAGTTACTAAAGCTGATATATTACAATATATTGCGCATAGATCTTCCGGAACTACAGTTATACAAAATACAGCAGTTGTTCCGCCAGCTCCAATGCCAATTGCAGCACCTATTCAGCAAAGTGCTCCGGCTCCTACTCCAGTATCAGTACCAATTCAAGCTTCTGGTAAGAATTGGGGTAATGATGTTGAAATCATTCCTATGGATAGAGTCAGACAGATCATTGCTGATCATATGATAAAATCAAAACAAACATCTCCGCATGTTACAAGTGTAGGCGAAGCTGATATCACTCAATTAGTTCATTTTAGAGAAAAAAATAAAGCTGCATTTGAAAAGAAAGAAGGTTTTAAATTAACATTAACGCCATTTTTTGTAAAAGCAATTGTAGATGCTGTTAAAAAGTATCCTCTTGTTAATGTAAGCGTAGATGGTACCAATATTATTCGTCATAAAAATGTTAATCTAAGCTTTGCAACAGTTTTACCTGATGGGAATTTGATTGTTCCTGTAATAAAAGGTTCTGACACTATGAATCTTTCAGGTATTTCTCGTTCAATTAATGATTTAGCACAAAGAGCTCGTACGAAGAAGTTATCACCTGATGAGATTACAGGTGGAACAATTTCTATGACAAATATGGGCGCTTGGGGCTCATTATTTGGAACTCCAGTAATTAATCAACCCCAAACAGCTATCATCGGTATTTATGCCGTACAAAAACGTCCAGTTGTGGTTGAAGTGAATGGAGAAGACATGATAGCTATACGTCATATGTTATATGTATCAATTACATATGATCATAGAGTTATTGATGGTGTATTGGCCTCTTCTTGTTTACGAGAAATTTGCCAAGGCTTAAGTAAAATGAATGCATCGACAATAGATTTATAAATAACAATAAGGCTCTCTTTGTAGATAAAGAGAGCCTTTATTATTCACATGAAAGCAATAAAACAAATATATATTATAATCCTTGCTGTGATTATGGTATCATCTCAAGTGTCTGCAATTATGCATACACATGACTTTGTTTTATATGATACACAGTTACAAAAGATACACATACAAGGTAATGAATACACGCAAGAATCTACAAATCTATCAAATCATGTACACTGTGCTTTATGTGATATCTCTTATACTCCTGGATATTTGACAATTCATAAATATCAAACGATTGTAGAATGTTCGAATGTACAATATCTAGATATCTCCCCTTCTCAATTCTACTCTTTTTGTACCTTACAAAAACAAACTAGGGCACCTCCTTATACTACTTGATTAATAACTTTACAATTCATTAAGTAGTTTATAATATTAGAGTTAACGATGTTATCACGTGCATATGTATGCTTGTGGGTGATTTTATTTCTATGTTTTGCTATTGATATATATGCTCAGAATATGAGAACAATATCAATTGTAACTAAAGTAGAAAAACAATCAGCTAACAAAGCATTATCTCAAGTATCTGTACTTATTGGTAATAAAGGAATAAGAACTGATAGTAACGGGTATGGTATGATGACGGTATCTAAAACAGCAACTTATCCAATCAAGGCTAGTTACCCTGGTTATGTCTCAGTTCAAGATACTTTATTACCAGGAAATGATACAACCATTACAATTATTTTAAAAGAGATAAACCTTTTTCAGACAAATAAGATCACTGTGAATGCAGATAGAAATGGCATATATGGAACTGCAACACAACAAATCAAAATAATTTCTTCTAAAGAATTAGATGAACATAGAGGACAAACCTTAGGTGAAAGTTTAAATGGACATCTTGGTATAACAACTATTCAAACTGGTTCCTCTATTTCTAAGCCAGTATTAAGAGGTTTGCATAGTCAAAGACTTTTAATATCTAATGCTGGAATAGCTCAAGAAGGTCAACAGTGGGGTGCTGAACATGCTCCTGAGATAGATATATTATCTATAGGTTCTATACAAATTCTTAAAGGAGCAGCTGGAGTTGAATATGGTCCTGGAGCAATGGGCGGAATGATCAAAGTAGAACCTCCTATTATGATGGACACTGTTGGTTTGAAAGGTGCTATTAGTTCTAATTTGATGTCCAATAATCGTCAAGGCTCTTTATCGGCATCGTTGGATGGCGCAACATCATTATATAATGGATTATTATCTTTACAAGTGCAAGGAAGTGTAAGAAAAGCTGGTGATATGAAAGCTGCTTCTTATGTTTTGGGTAATACCGCATATTCTGAACAAAATGCTTTTATATCTGCTTCATATACTCATATTGATGGAATAATTCTGAAGAGCAGATTTTCGACATTTACTTCTGAATTAGGAATTTTTAAGGGAAGTCATATTTCAAATTTGAGTGATTTATTGCTGGCCATAGAAAGAGGAAAACCTTTAAAAGAATTTGATTTTTCATATGCTATTGCTAATCCCAAACAAGAAATTGCTCATGATATATGGGCTAATTCTATTTCTATTCCTTTGTCTGAACATATATATACAGAAATAATGCATGGATGGCAATTTAATGACAGAAAAGAATTTGATGCACATAATTTAAGAATTCCTACAGATTCAGTTATTGCATTGAATTCAGCATTATCATTACCAGCAATGAAGCTACAATTAGTAACCCAATCATTAGATATCAAATTAAAGATACAACAACCACTCCATAATTTTACATCTACAATTGGATGTTCTTTACAGGATCAAAACAATGTACGATCAGGAAAGGTAGTATTAATTCCTGATTATACATCATTAAATATTGGCTCTTATGTATTGGCAAATTATATAGATAAATCTATGATTTACAATGTAGGAGTTCGATATGATAGGAAGAATATTAATGTACCTGGATTTATTACCCCTACAAGAAAAATCCAAGATACATCTATGTTTTTTGATGGACTTTCTGGTGCTGCTGGTATTCTATGGCAATATGACACAAATATACAATGCACGATAAATTTTGGAACAGCATGGAGATCACCACAGATAAACGAATTGTTCAGCAATGATATACATCATGGAACTGCCCAATTTGAGATTGGAGATATTAGTCTTAAAAAAGAACAATCCTTCAGCATGGATATCAATACTATCTATAATAAGCCAGATTTTCATGTTGAGTGCAGTATATATTCAATGTGGTTTGATAACTATATAGTAATGTTGCCAGACAAACAATTTCCAACTGTAACTGTTAGAGGCACCTTCCCTACTTTCAGGTATTCTCAAACAAAAGCTATTATCTATGGTTTAGAATTAATGGCAGAATATCATCTGAATGATTGGTCCAAAGTTACAGTTCAGACTACAATTACAAAGGGTGATGATAAAACAAATAATACACCTTTATTCCAAATTCCAGCTAATAGATATCAGGCCAATATTCATGTACACAAGCAAGATTTTCTTTCTGTTTTTCATGATGTTTTTGCTGAATTTGGTTGTTTATTCGTAAGCACACAAGATAGATTTGCACCTGATTTAGATTATGCAAATCCCCCATTGGGATATCAACTGTATAATATCTCTTTTGGTGGGACAATACATACAGGATATGATAAGTATATTTCATGCACAATGAGTGCAAATAATATATTCAATACAGATTATAGGGATTATCTCTCCAGATATCGATATTTCTCTGCTGATCAAGGATTTAATCTAACTTTTAGATGTTCTTATTCATTTTCACTATTATAAAAAAAGGATACAATTATGAAATATATTAGAATGAGCATATATATAGCATCACTATGTTTATTACAGTTATTATTTTCATCATGTAAAGAGACAGATCCTGTCAAACCACCTGTTAATGAGCATGATTATGCAACTGATGTTAGTATTACTTTAGTGAATCAAAGTAATCCACAAGACACAATAATTTCATCATGGAGTGACTTAGATGGTCCTGGAGGAAATAGTCCTACAATATCTGATACTTTACGATTAGCAATAGGAAAAAAATATAATGGATCTATCACTTTATACAATAAATCCAAAAATCCGATAGAAAATATTACCAATGAGATTATTGAATTAGCAGATGAGCATCAATTCTTTTATACACCATCATCAACAATAAGTTCATTAATTGTTTCAGTTTTAGACAAAGATTCTAAAAATTTACCAATAGGTTTAATATTTACGATAGATTCACCTATATCAAATCAAGGAAATGGTTTCTTAAATGTTGTATTATCACATTATGATGATTTGCCCAAAGATGGAATAAACAGAAGCGCAGAAACAGATATAGAAATAGACTTTCCAATATCTTTACGTTAAAATATTTAACTGTTCATACATTATGTAGAAGTATATATCTAGAGAGATATTCTACATTGATAGATTTATATAATGTCAAATAAAGAACTTAACAGTAGATATATTATCTGATACCTACACTTAACTTCTTTTCTTTGGTAAATTCACATCGTACTCGTAACATTGCAACAGTAATAACCCTTTATTATCCTTAAAAATGAGCGATCCAAATTTTGAACAAGAAGGCTTCATGCAAGATCCTGATGCGTCTATATTAAAAGATGCATTAGAAAAGAGCAGAAAAGTATTAGAATCTGGAATTGGTTCATTGCCTCCCGCTGATATTTTAGAAGCTTTAGTACATTATTGCATAGAAACTGGTCATAATAAAGATGCATTATTGATTGCAGATGCTTTATTAACATATGAGCCATTTTCTGCTGATGCATGGCATGCAAAAAGTGTCGCAGAAGCTAATAATGAAAATTATGATGCTGCTAAACTATCTATCATCAAAGCACTTTCATTAAATCCTTCAGATGCCTCTATTCAGATAACACATGCAATGTTAGCAAATCAACTTGGTGATTCTGAACAAGCACTACATATATATACTTCACTATTACAGATATATCCTGGCAATGATGAAATCTTTTATGGAATGGCGCAATTACATGAAAAAGCAGGAAGATATAATGAAGCTATTAAAATTTTAAAGTTCCTTTTAAACAGTGAAGATTTTAAAAAAAATGCATTAAGCGATTTAGGATATTGTTATGATTGTTTGCTTGATTATACTCATTCACTCTTTTATTATGAAGAATATCTTAAAATAGAACCTTTTGATAGCACTGCATGGTTTAACAAAGCAGTAGTTCTATGTCATTTAGAACGCTTTAATGAAGCTATCGAATGTTATGATTATGCATTAGCGATAAAAGATGATTTTGCTGGGGCTTGGTATAATCGGGGTAATGCACTAGGTTCTATAGGTAAAATATCAGAAGCAATTGATTCTTATCAACAAGCTTTATTATATGAACCTGAAGACACCTCAACGTGGCACAATTTAGCGAGTTCTTTAGAAGAAACCGGAGAATTTAAACAAGCTATACATGCATTTACAATGGCATTATGTTATGATGAAAAACATTGTGAATCATATTATGGTAGAGGTTCTTGCTATGATGCATTAGAACAATATACTGAAGCCCTAAAAGATTATAATAAAGCACTAGAATTATTTAGTGAATATACTGATGTGTGGTATGCAAAAGCTGATGTTTTATTTAATATTCAAGATATCCAAGGCAGTTTAGATTGCTATCATACAGCATTGCAGCTAAATCCTGAAGATAATGAATGTAGACTAGATTACGGATTAACATTAGCAGAATCAAAACAATTTGAAAAAGCTGAAGAACAGTTTGTTCATCTAATCAAGTATAATGCAGAATGGTATGCAGCATATTATGAATTAGCTAAGATTAAACATATCCATAATAATGAAAATGAAGCCACAGAATTACTAAAAAAGGCTATTTCATTAGATAAAACAAAAGTAGAAGAAATGCAATCAGATTTCTTGCTTTATTGTAAAAACAATCAATTGAAAGATTTATTCTCACAAATTATATAGCACCATTGGAGTAGAAACTCATGAAAATGACAGTAATCGGCGCAGGAAATGTAGGCGCCACAACGGCACAACGCCTTGCAGACAAACAACTTGCTACAGAAGTAGTTCTATTAGATATTGCAGAAGGTATTCCCCAAGGAAAGGGACTAGATATGTATGAATCTATGCCTGTAGAAGCTTCAGATTGTAGAATAGTAGGTACAAATTCTTATGCCGATACTGCAGATTCAGAAATTGTTGTCATTACTGCTGGATTAGCAAGAAAACCAGGAATGAGTCGCGATGATTTATTAGCTGCTAATGCAAAAATTGTAGGATCATGTGCCGAGCAAGCTGCAAAATATTCTCCTAATGCCTTTTATATTATTGTTTCTAATCCATTAGATGTAATGACTTTTGTTGCATTGCAAAAAACAGGCTTACCAAGAAATAAAGTTTTAGGTATGGCAGGTGTTTTAGATACAGCACGATATAGAACATTCTTATCAATGGAATTACAAGTATCTGTAGAAGACATACAAGCTTTTGTTTTAGGTGGCCATGGAGATACAATGGTTCCTTTACCACGATATACTACTATTGCTGGAGTTCCAATCACAGAACTATTAACACAAGACAGAATTGATGATATCGTTCAAAGAACAAGAAATGGCGGAATAGAAATTGTAAATCATCTAAAAACAGGTAGTGCATATTATGCTCCTTCTGCTGCTGCAGTTCAAATGGTAGAATGTATCGTTAAAGATAAACGTCGTATTCTTCCCTGCGCAGTGTTATTACAAGGTGAATATGGCCTTAATGATGTTGTAGTAGGTGTTCCTATTAAAGTTGGGAAAAATGGAATGGAAAGTATATTTGAAATTACATTAGATGAACATGAAAATGCAGCATTAATTAAATCTGCCGACGATGTAAAATCTAATATGGAAAAATTACAATCACTTGCATATTAATTATAAATAAACATAGAAATACCGGGATTACTTTACGATAAAGTACCCGGTTTTCTTTATATCTATAGATTTAAATGATATACTAGATATGGCAAATCAACAAACAAAATCATTTGGTAAAAAACCCCAAACTCAAAATTCAAATCCATTGATTCCAGAGAAATATCAAGATACAGCTTATATACTTGCTCTGTTTTTATCTGTGATTCTTTTTCTTTCTCCTGCTTTATTTACTGGTGGAAGCTTTAATGCATCAGACAATATAGCCTCATTTAGTTTTGATACATATCTTAAAAATGCTTCAAAATCAGGTGAATTCCCTCAATGGATACCATATATATTTAGTGGGATGCCTAGTTATTCTGCTTTGTTAACAACTGGGGATAGATCTTGGGACTTTTTATCCTCTTTGTATTTTGGTATTTCTAAGTTAATGGGGATGCTTTTTAATAATGATATTGCTAGAATTGCCTTTCATTATATCATGTATGCAATTGGTATGTATGCACTTATGAGATCCAAAGGTAAAGAGAGATTTATTGCATTCTGCACCGGGTTTGCAGCAGTATTTTCTACTTTTATTATCACTTGGATTATGATTGGCCATAATACTAAGCCAATAGCATTAGCTACTTTTCCATTTATTTTATTATTCCTTGAAAAATTAAGACATAAGTTTTCGCTTGGATATGCATCCGCATTAGTTCTGGCTGTTCATGTTTTAGTTGAATCTACCCATGTTCAGATGGCCTATTATGGCATCATAACATTCGGTTTATATCTTATTGCTATTGGTATATCTTCAATCATAAAAAAAGAATCTTTACTCGGTATTATTCGCTCTTCAGTTGCCCTATTGATTGCTGGGATTCTAGCTTTTGGAATGTCTGCCGATAGATATTTAAGTGTGCTTGAATACAAATCATCTTCTACAAGAGGGTCTGGGCCAATTCAACAAAGTACAACAAAAGCCCAAGATAAAACAGGTGGATTTGATTATGATTATTGTACTAATTGGTCTTTTAGTCCTGAAGAGACAATCACATTTCTTGTTCCTAACTATTTCGGTTTCGGTAAATTAGAATATAAGCCTAATAAAAATACAAAAGGACAAATTGTTCAGTCATATTGGGGACAAATGCCTTTTACTGATGCAGCTAACTATATGGGAATTGGTGTGTTAGCATTAGCATTAATTGGAATTATTGCTTTTAGAAAAGATATATTTATTCATTATTTGATTGCTTTAAGTTTAATTTCTTTGTTTTTATCTTTTGGTAAGAATTTCCCATTACTCTTTGATATCTTCTTTTATTATATGCCCGGATTTAACAATTTCCGTGCACCAATGATGGCATTATGCGTTATGCAATTTGCTATACCAATTTTATTTGGTTATGGCATATCTGCTTTATCAAATTGGAGAGAAAACAGACATCCTGATCAAGATAAGATATTATATTCACTGGCTGGTGCCTTAGGATTATTATTGGTTTCAAACATTTTTATCGATGAAGTATCATATTCTGAAGCAATTGCACAAACTCAAAAAATACCTCAGGATTTATTCCCATTCATCTATTCAAGCATGAAGACTGATTGGTTCTTAACATCCTTTATTGGAATTATAACTGTAGTTATTTCATTGCTTTATGTAAAAGGTATTCTTAAAAAAGGAATTTTTTATACACTATTCGCAATTATTCTTATTGTCGATTTATGGCGCGTTGCTGGACGCCCAATGGAAATTAATAAGGGTGATGTATTTAAGAATGAGTTTACAACACCAGATTTTGTGAATTTTATCAAACAAGATAAGTCGCTATATAGAATAGCAGATTATGTGTATCTCACTCAAGGTAAAACAAATGTTCCAGCATATTTTGAGCTTCAAAATGTTCATGGTTATCATTCTGCTAAAATGAGATTATATCAAGATGTTTTAGATATAGCTGGCGGAGCAGGTGGAAATGCAATAACAAATCCATTTTTGCTCAATTTATTGAATGTAAAATATATGGCGGCACCGCAGCCATTATTCGAAGGAATTAAACCTGTTTATGAGAGTACAATGCAAACTTCTCAAGGTTTGATGCCTACTTTAGTATATGATAATCCAGGTGTATTACCTAGAGTATTCTTTGTAGATTCAGTAGTTGTGGCAAGCGATATGTCTATTTTAAAACATCTTAAAAATGGTGATTTCGACCCAAGAAAAATTGCTTATATACATACATCATTATCTAGCAAGATTGATAATGCATTAAATGCAAAAGCAAGAATTATATCATTTCAAAATGAAAGAATTGATATTCAAACAGAAAATTCAGGTAATAATTTCCTATTTATTAGTGAATTATATTACCCTGTAGGTTGGAAATGTTATATAGATGATAAAGAAACAGAAACTATTCAAACAAATTATGCATTTCGAGGAATCATTGTTCCAGCAGGAAAGCACAAAGTATCATTCATCTATCGAGGCGAACGATTTGAGCAAGGAAAAATGATAAGTCTGATTGTAAATATTCTGACAACACTTTCTTTTGTCATTGCCTTTTTTCTTGAAAGAAGAAAATCGAATAGCTAAACATGATTGCTTTTGCTCAATAATTTGCCGGAATATGTAGATGTCGAGAAAACATAAAAGACAAGAAATAATAATTGAACAATTGACAATTGAATCTCTTGGTAATGAAGGAGTTGCAATAGCTAGAAATGAAGAAGGAATTGTTCATTTTATAAAGCATGCTGCACCTGGCGATATTATAAAAGCAGAGATTAGACATAAGAAGAAACGCTATGCAGAAGGTATTATTAGAGAGATAATTGTTCCCTCTACTATAAGAATAGAACCATTGTGTTCACATGCGGGCACTTGTGGTGGATGTTCTTGGCAACATATTGGTTATGAGCATCAATTATATTGGAAAAAACAGCACACAATTGATGTTTTTGATAGAATTGGGAAAATCCCTTATAACCACATAGCTGATACTTTACCTTCGCCTCAGCAAGAGTATTATCGCAATAAAATGGAATTCTCTTTCGGTTCTAGCAAATGGTTAACAGAAGATCAAATTGCTAGTGGAGAAGATTTAAAAAAAGATTTTGCCTTTGGACTACATATTCCTGGGAGATTTGACAAAATATTAGATATTGAAGCTTGTTATATACAGCCAAAAGCCGGCAATGCTATTCTGGAATTACTACGCAATAAAGCTTTAGATTTTTCGATAAGTGCATATAATCCAAGATCTCATACTGGGTTTTTAAGAACTTTATTAATACGATCAACTTTAGCACATAATGAACTCATGAGTTTATTAATTACTCAAACTCCGAAAGAAGAAAATGAGTTTTTATTTCTTGAATGGTGGAAAAATGAGGCTAAACAGTTAATACCTGAAATAACTTCACTTGCAACAGTAGAAAACAATTCTTTATCTCCTATCGCTCAGGGTGAGATTACTTTTTTGGATGGCTCACCTTATATCACTGAGCAGGTTTTAGGTATTAATTATCAAATATCTCCATTCTCATTTTTTCAAACAAACTCTTATCAATTACCCGATTTTCTAAAGTCTATCATTAGTCAAGCAGATATTTCACGTCATGATACAGTGTGGGACTTATATTGTGGCGCTGGAACAATTTCATTTCCAATTGCCCAAAAAGCCAAACATTGCATTGCAATAGAATTATCTCAAAGTTCAATTAATGATGCAAAGAATAATCAAACAATTAATAATGTTGATAAC
Organism: Candidatus Kapaibacterium sp.; assembly: GCA_023259575.1. Taxonomy (GTDB): domain Bacteria; phylum Bacteroidota; class Ignavibacteria; order Kapaibacteriales; family UBA961; genus UBA961. Next base: position 14,874 of record JALRHN010000007.1, read on the forward strand.
ATAGAATTTCATTGCTTTGATTTACATAAGAAACAAGCTATAGAGTTTCTGCATACATTATCGAAACCTGATTGTATTATTATTGATCCTCCAAGGGCGGGTATAAATCAAATTTTGTTAGATCATCTATTAGAGATTGAATCACCTAAACTTATCTATGTTTCTTGTAACCCAGCAACTCAAGCAAGAGATTGTGCAATTTTATCTGAAAAGTATATTATTACGCATATTCAACCAGTAGATATGTTCCCTCATACTGCTCATATTGAATCTATAGCTACATTAATACTAAAGTCATAATACTATTGAAATATTTCTGATATCTATATCCAAATATTTTTCCTAATTTATTGGAATAATAAGAGTAGTAATCTCCCCCAAGATCAAAGCAGACACATGAAATATGTTATCATAATATTCCTACATGTTATTTCTTGCACTTTGTTTGCTCAAGATGAAATGAATCCTGTTAAGGATTCGATGATTATAACTAAAAGTACCATACAAGACAAAAGTTCGTTTAGATATGGAGTTTTGGGAGGTATTTCTTCTATCAAGAATACATCTTCTTTGTCTATAGTACCTGGAACTACAGATTGTGGCTATTTAACCGGCGGGAATGCACAAGGTACTTTTGGTGGGATTCACCTAGATTATTTTGTATTAGATGATTATATAAGCTTATCCGGTAGATTACTTTATGCTACTAGGCCTGCTACATTAACAGCAGAAACAGCTAATTATCTTGTGCTTAACCAAGATTTACAATATTCTCCATTAACCATAGAGCATAATTTTACTGCCGAGTTGGAGTACATTATTGCTGATTTTGGAATAAACTTTCAACCATTTCAGAACTTTCCTGTGTATTGCAGAACAAGTTTTGATATTGGCGACTCACAAATCAAAAACTCTTATCTTCAGTATGAAAAAATACTTTCTCCAATCAATGTATTATTTCCTAATAATACAAAAATTCGAGTTACAGGTTCAGGCTCACTAGAAACTGCTTTGTCTTATGGTGTAAATCTAGCACTTGGCGCATATATTGAATTTCAACCATCACTATATATTAATCCAGAAATACATTTTCGAAAAGGCTTAAATTCTATCTTACAAAATGATCAATCATGGACAATTTCATCAATTGATGCTTCTATTGGAATTATGTATAGATATCACTCATCGGTTGAAGTTATTGATACTCAATTTATTAATAATGTCCCACTGATTCCACCCCCTTCTCCTATTGTAAATCTGATCCCACCAGTCGCAATTGGCACAATTTCATCAAATCCATTATCAATTCAAGAAACAATTGTCACTCAAACATTTCCATTATTGCCATATATATTTTTTGATAGTATATCTACAGAAGTATCTTCACGCTATCTAATTGATAATAGTTCTTTTACAGAATCTAAGTTATCGAAAGAGACATTAAAAACGTATTATAATTTGATAAATATCATTGCCAATAGAATGAAATTATATCCACAAAGTTCTATAGTTTTAACTGGAACTACCGATGGAAAAGAACTCTCATCTATTGCCAAAAGAAATCAGTTGGCTCAGCAAAGAGCAGAATCTATAAAGAATATACTAGTTTCTCAATTTTTCATTGATGCAAAGAGAATTGCTGTCAAACATCGAGATGTTCCAGTATCTTCTTCTTCAGATAAATATCAAGAAGGAATTGAAGAAAACAGAAGAGTTGAAATTTCATCAGACAATATTGAATTATTACAGCCTGTTATTCATACTAAATTTCAAGAGTTTGCTCCTATATATAAAACTCAAATGTTTAAGACAAGCGTAGATACCCCTTCTATTGTGAATTCATGGCGTCTTGATATTTCATATAAAGGAAAACCTATTTCCAGTATTAATAATAGTGGAATACCTCCAGAGCAACTTGAATTAGAATTAGAATCTAAAGATCTAATTGCATTAGGTAATTCAATTGATATATCTGATTCTTTGGATGCTTTTCTTACAATTAAACAAGATAATGATATTGAACATGTTTCTACTTGTAAATTGGCCATTAATAAGACAATGAATCAATTTGAAATAAGTAGGCTGAGTTTAATTGTTTTTGATTTTGACCAAAGTGATATATCAGATATTAATAAATCTATGATGAAGTCATTTGTTAGAGATGCTTTAAAACCTAATTCTGTTGCCACCATTACAGGCTCTACAGATAGATTGGGTGAGATTGAATATAATGCGGAATTATCTTCAAATAGAGCAAATGCTGTGAGAGATTATTTAAAAGGCATACAACCAACAATTAATATTGGGTCTACAAAAGGTATAGGTGCATCTCTTTTACCTTTTGATAACAACTTAGCTGAAGGCCGTTATTACTGTAGAACAGTATCAGTAGAAGTAAAAACTCCTCGACAATAAAACATTAGAATGTAATTGTAATAGAATTTGTAATAGAATTATACTTAACTGGAAAAGAAGCTAAAGATGTTGCGTTTCCTGAAGTAGGTTGTTTAACTACATTACCTGATTGTGGACTAAATTCGGCTCCGTGGCAAGCGCAATATATATTTGAATTATCTGTATCTGGTGGTTGCACCGAACAACCCTGATGTGAGCAAATACTTGTAACAGCTAAAAATGTGGTTTCCGTTAACCGAATAATTAAGATGTCCTTATTGTTATTCTGGTTTGGGACATTCAAATAAGCAGCCCCACCTATCTTACTTAATTCTTCTAATCCAGATGTATTCAAAGGGAAATCAATTTGAATACCATTGGAAGAGTTCCCAGAGGGTGTTTCATTGGTTTCACAAGATTGTAATAGGTTAGACAAGCTTACAGCACAGAATATGATTCCAGCATTGTGCAAAGTATTTGAAATGAATTGTCTTCTACTTGGAATTACTGATAATTTGGGAATAATTTCATCTTTCATATATTCTACAACTTCTTAATAATACAAATGTAATTGAGCGCCCCAACGTGAAATATATCCTGGAGCTGAAGTATCGAAAATTCTATATTCTGGTCTAATTTCCATATTTGGCAAAGGAAATATTTGTGCGCCAAATACCATTTGCTTAATAATAGACTGATAGGAATTATTTGTCATTAATTCTGAATATTCAAATCTAGTAAAAGGAAGAAACCAGGTAGTAGCTTGCCAAGTCAATTCTGCTAAATAACTCGTATTTTCACCTTTTTGTCTAGTATCATTCGTAAGGGGCATTTTTCTGCTTGTGATGTCTTGTACATTAGATAAGGACATATCTAACATCAAAGATAGCTTATCAGTTAATCCAATCCCCATAAAAGCATTTATCATTGAAAAATCGTGATTGTGTAATATCGAAGTTCCAATATATGCATTGATCGTATTATCATTAAATCTAGGCCAATAGACAGCTCTAGCTGAATACATCAAAGATTCATCATCAATATTACTCACGCTATTTTGTTGAGCTGTTGCATTAGAAAATATACCTGCATTTAGAGTTATCTCATGAATGCTCTCATAGGTAAACTCAGCTCCTACAGCGGAAAAATAAGGAGCTAATATTGTCATAGAAGTATAAGGAGTAATAACATTTTCATTAATCCAACCAGCAGACAATTGACGAATCATCATTGTATGATCATCATATCGAATACCAATTGTTGGCTGAAAAAATCCAAGTCTTAATTGTGGCAAAGAATTATCTGCTTGGAGTATCACAGAAGCAGACCAAGACTGTTGTCCAGGATATTTAACTGGTCCAATATTATAATTTCCCTCCGCTTGTAACCACGGTAAAACCTGATAACTACCATATATTGACATCTGCATTGGTAAAATTCTTTGCTCTTTTGATTCATTTCTTGATCGTATGAGTTGTAATCTCATATCAAAGCCAATATTGCCTTTATTACCTATCATTGACCTAATAGAATCCTGGATTCCCCAAAATCCATCAGCACTAATTTGTTCAGGATTAAATGCTCCAACGTCTCTATATGAATACCAGCCTAAATCATTTCTTAAACCAGACCCTTGACTATTTACATGACAACTAGAGCATCTGTTTCCTGATATCAGTGAAAATTGAGGTAGCGCAAATATTTGTACATTATATGTCAAAATATAAGCACAAAAAACAAACAAAAAGCGCATAATTATAAACACATAGTTTAAAAATATTATTATCTGTACTCGACAAATCTATCAAATATTATCATCTATTTTCTATTTTATTTTCACCATTTTTTAGATATTTATCTATTCATAATATTCAGACCTTATGCCTATAGTAATGGAAAATTAGCTATATTTATATTGCTTTGTTTTGTTACAATATTTTTATCTTTTTTAATTTAGATGCATCAATCGAAACTTTATACTCCTACACTTAAGGAAGCACCCACAGAAGCTCAAATACCTTCACATATTTTAATGTTAAGGGCAGGATTGATACGTCAGTTAGGAGCAGGCATTTTTTCATTCTTACCATTAGGTTATCGAATTGTAAAAAAGGTTATGCAGATTATCCGAACAGAAATGGATAGAATTGGTGGACAAGAGTTTCATTTACCTGCTTTAAATCCGATAGAAATATGGGAACAAACTGGAAGAGTTGAAGCCATGGGTGATGTGATGTTTCATATTAAAAATAGGGATGGTTTGGTATTAGCCCCTACTCATGAAGAAATAATGACATATCATGCAAGGCAACATATTAAGTCATATAGAGATATGCCTCAAATATGGTATCAAATACAAACAAAATTTAGAAATGAGCCAAGACCTAAATCTGGTGTTTTACGTGGAAGACAGTTCACAATGAAGGATTCATATTCATTGGATAATTCATGGGAAGCATTGGATATTAGCTATGACAAGCATGCAGAAGCATATAGAGAGATATATAAAAAATCTGGATTAAAGTTTTTTGTTGTAGGTGCATCATCAGGAGCAATGGGTGGCAGTGCTTCACAAGAATTTATGGTTGAATCTACATTTGGTGAAGATACTTGTGCTATATGTGATATTTCTGGATATGCTGCTAATATTGAAGTAGCAACTAGTGCTTTACAACCTGTAGGAAGGATTCAAAGTGATGATTTACCTACAAAATTTGCTACTCCGAATGCTAAATCAATTAATGATTTAATTGAACAATTTGGCTTTGATAGTAATAGATGTGCTAAATCAGTAGTGTATATAGCAGATTCCAAACCTTATTTAATTCTCATGCGTGGAAATGATGAGTTAAATGAAGCTAAGTTTCAAAATTTTATTGGCGCTATTCAATGTCGAGCAGCTGAACACGATGAATTATTGCACATTACAGGTGCTCATGCAGGATCAATTGGGCCTATTGGTATTAGTTCAAAATGCACTATATATGCCGATAATCTGCTAAAGGATGCGAATGGTCTTATTTGTGGAGCAAATGAAGATGGTTATCATTTTTCATCCTTGGATTTATTAAGAGATACAAAAGTAGAAGCTTATGCAGATTTTAGAGTAGTTCAAGAAGGTGAACCCTGCATTAATGGTAATAATCCACTAAGAGTTGTTAATGCTATTGAGGTTGGACATATCTTTAAATTGGGGACCAAATATTCACAGGCACTTGGTGCAACATTTTTAGATGAGCAAGGAAAAGATCATCCTATTATTATGGGTAGTTATGGGATAGGTGTAGAAAGAATTATTGCATGCGCTATAGAACAAAATCATGATGATAAAGGAATTATGTGGCCTTTATCAATTGCACCATATCATGTCCATTTACTAGGATTAGGATTACATAAATCTGATGAAGCAGTTAAAGCATGTTCTGAAATTCATACTATGCTAGAAAATGCAGGTATTGAATGTCTATTTGACGATAGAGATATTTCACCAGGAATGAAATTTAATGATGCTGATTTAATTGGAATTCCATATCAACTTATAGTTGGGGAAAAAGGTCTACATCAACATCAATTAGAATTAAAAATACGTTCAAATGGTGAACGCATTCTCATACCAATTACCGACGAACATGGTGGTTTACAGAATATATTAGTGACGATACAAAAGCAAATTATACATTCTACAATACAATGAATCAATTAGCAGATTTACACACTCATACCATATTTTCTGATGGTATACTAACTCCTAGAGAGCTTTTTACAAAAGCCAAAGAAGTTGGATTGAGTGCTATTGCTATAACTGATCATGATACCATGGATGGATATTTGGCTGGAGTCCCAATTGCAGAAGAACTTGGTATTCAGCTCATACCAGGAATAGAATTAAGTTGTTATGAAAATTCTAGAGATTATCATCTATTAGGATTTTTTCAAGACCCAGATAATTCAAATCTTAAGAAAAATCTTGAATTATTTAGACATGAAAGAGAAAAGAGAGCCGAAAGAATCGTCAATAAATTAAAAAGACAAAATGTTGAAGTTAGTTTTAATGATGTTCTAGATAAAGCTGGTGTTGCACCTGTTGCTAGACCTCATATTGCAGCTGTAATGATAGAACAAGGTCATTCCCCTGATATTAAAAAGGCTTTTGATCAATATTTAAGTTATGGTAAGCCTGCATATGAACCAAAGTGGAATTTTCCTGTAGAACTTGGGGTTAAAGTGCTTAATGAAGCAGGTGGTGTTGCAGTTTTAGCACATCCTGGAAGATATTTACCGCAACAGATTTTAGCAAAATTTATACAAAAAGGCTTGGATGGAATAGAAGTAATCCATCCTTCTCATTCTGAAGAAACTCAAAATTATTATAAATCTCTAGTCGATCATTATTGTTTGCTTTCAACTGGTGGTTCTGATTTTCATGGTTCACGTGAATATGATGCAACAAATTTTGGAAAATTTGCGGTACCTGTCTCAACAATTGAAGCTATACAGTCTTTTTTGAAACATTAATCAATATTATGAACTCTATAAAAACTATCGAAGGTAATTATACTCATGCATCTGGTAATTATGCTATCGTTGCAGCAAGGTGGAATTCTTTTATAGTACATCATTTAATTGAAGGTGCAATTGATACATTAAAAAGACACGGTATTGATGAGTCTTCAATTACTCTAGTTTATTGTCCGGGTTGCTATGAAATTCCCCTTATCACTAAAACATTAGCATCTTCTGGTAAATATGATTCTATCATAACACTAGGCGCTGTTATCAGAGGCTCTACCCCTCATTTTGATTTAGTTGCATCAGAAGTATCAAAAGGTGTAGCTCATGTTTCATCAGAGACAAGTATACCGTGCTTGTTTGGTGTATTAACTACTGATACTATAGAACAAGCTGTTGAAAGAGCAGGAACTAAGTCAGGTAATAAAGGTTCTGAAGTAGCACTAGCTGCAATAGAAATGGTTTCTTTAATGAGTAAATTATCATAGTGATTATTAGATATATATTTCTTATCATCAAAGCAGATTATTAAATATCTGCTTTTTTTATACAATGTATAGATGAGTTCATATTTTCTATTTTTTTATCATGAACAATCAAAATATTACTTCATTGCTTCAAGAAGACAGACTTTTTGAACCTTCTGAACAATTCAAACAGAATGCTAGTATGTCATCTAAAAAAGAATATGATGATATAAGAAAGCTTGCTCAAGAACATCCACTTGAATTTTGGGAAAAACAAGCACAAAATCTCCATTGGTTTGAATCATGGAAGACAATTCTTGAATGGGATTATCCTCATGCCTCATGGTTTAAAGAAGGCAAAATCAATGCATCATACAATTGTTTAGATAGACATATTAATTCGTCACATAAAGATAAGATTGCTATTTATTGGGAAGGTGAACCTGGAGATACAAAATCTTTTACCTATTCTGAATTACATAAACAAGTATGCAAAATGGCAAATGGTTTATTGTCACTTGGTATACAGAAAGGTGATGTAGTTGCAATTTATATGGGTATGATACCAGAAGCTATTATTGCAATGCTAGCTTGTGCAAGAATAGGTGCCACACATAATGTAATTTTTGGTGGATTTTCATCAGACTCATTACGAGATAGAATTCAAGATTCTCAAGCAAAATGTTTAATTACTCAAGATATCGTTTTTAGGAAAGGAGTTGAATTATCTTTAAGACAAACAGCTCAAGAGGCTGTCCTTCAATGTAATAGTATACAACATACAATTATATTTCAAAGGACAAAACATCAATGCTCTGTGAGTTCTGATATAGACATATTGTGGCATGAATTAATTGAAAATCAACCAGATAATCATATTGCACAAGGATTTGACAGCGAACATCCCCTATTTATATTATATACAAGTGGTTCCACAGGCAAACCAAAGGGATTACTTCATACTACAGGTGGCTATCTTACCCAAGCTCATTATACTTTCACCCGAGTATTTGATATAAACAATGAAGATATTTTTTTCTGTACAGCAGATATAGGCTGGATAACTGGTCATAGTTATGTAACATATGGTCCATTATCTGCCGGAGCAACAATCTTAATTTATGAAGGTGTTTTAGTATATCCGGATGCTCATAGAATATGGAATATCATTGAACAATACAAAGCTACCATACTCTATACTGCTCCAACAGCAATTAGAACATTTATGAAATTAGGTGATCAATTTCCTTTAGCTCATAATTTATCGTCTTTAAGGCTTCTTGGAACTGTTGGAGAACCGATCAATCCTGAAGCATGGATATGGTATAAATCTATTATAGGCAAGGATATGTGTCCAATTGTTGATACATGGTGGCAAACAGAAACTGGTGGAATTATGATTGCTCCTATTCCAGGTATTATTGCAACTAAACCTGGAAGTGCTACTTTACCATTGCCAGGTATTTTAGCTAATGTTGTTCATAAAGATGGATCACAATGTGATATTAATGAAGGTGGTTATTTGGTTATAATGTCTCCATGGCCTGGAATGGCAAGAACGATTTATGGTGATAATGAACGATATAAGAAGGTTTATTGGAGTGAATATCCACCTAATACTGAGCATCAAGGGTATTATTTCACTGGAGATGGTGCAAGAATAGATAAAGATGGATATTTCTGGATTATGGGTAGAGTGGATGATGTAGTAAATGTAAGTGGACACCGTTTGGGAACTGCAGAAGTAGAAAGTGCATTAGTTTCTCACCCAGCAATTGCTGAAGCAGCAGTCATTGCAAAACCTGATGATATTAAAGGGAATGTTCTTATTGCTTTTGTTACAATAAAAAAAGATGTGAATGTTGATATAAATTCGCTCAAACAAGAATTAAAAGATCATGTATCTATGCATATAGGGTCTATAGCAAGGCCCGAAGATATACGTTTTACAGAATCTCTTCCTAAAACAAGAAGTGGTAAAATAATGAGACGTCTCTTAAGAGAAATAATATCAACTGGAATTATAAGTGGTGATACCACAACTCTTGAAGATTTTAATGTATTAGAACATCTTAGAGAAGAAGAATAGTAAAATGAAACTGTGAATGCTAAAGAGATAAATTTTCTAATGAATCAAATACAAATTCATGAATGGGTTTTCTTGATCTTGGAGATATTTCTCTAGTTCTAAAAGGTTCAGGTAATAATTCATGACTATCAGGATATCCCAAAGCAATTATACTTACAATATTACAGGTATGAGGTATACTTAAAAGGGATTCAGCTTTTTCTCTAATAAATCCTCCCATTTGATGTCCTAGAATTCCTAACTCGGCTGCTTGTAATAGTAAATATGAAGAAGCTGCTCCTACATCATGCCAGGCATGAAGATTCACAGTTCCATCATTAAAGGTTGTATTAGCAATTACTGCTATTAATACCTGTGCATCCTTTGCCCAAATTTGATTACCACCTGCTAAAGTACTATACAGTAAAGAAAATATCTCAGAATCTTTAGCACCAAATACAAAACGCCAAGGTTGCTGATTCATACTACTGGCTGCCCATGAAGCTGCTTCAAATAAATGATGTAGTGTATCTAAGTTAATTGGTTTATTAGAAAATGACCGAGCACTCCATCTTTGTAATAATAATGGGTGAATATCGTATTGAGTAGGTACTATTTTAGGGTGTTTGTTCATTGGAATCTCTCATTTAATAATGTAATAATAACATTGATAACTGTGCAATTAGTTCATTATTTTTTTTTCGAGACAATATTATATACCTAATAGTAAGGCATAATTATTGATAGATTTACCTGCACATTACAAGTATAGAAGATTATTATATGTATAATAATTATTATGATACTGTTCTCTTCTTGGCAGCAAAGAAGTAATTCATGGAGAAACTATGGCATTACCACCAGATAATATAATTATTAAGCGTTCAAAAGTTATATCTAGCACTTCAGATTCTATTGAAGAAGATAATAATGTACAAGATATTAAGCAAAAGAGTTCATATAAAAAGACAAAAAACAAAGAAGATATATTACCTCAATTATCTAATAGGCAGACTCAA
>JALRHN010000080.1 GCA_023259575.1 Candidatus Kapaibacterium sp.
GGCGATACTATTGTATTAACTGCAGATAGCCCAGAGCAAGTATTTTGGTATCCTTCCAAAGGTTTATTGGAAAATAAAGGATCAAAAGTTCATTGTATCATTGATACAAATACATTCTATACAGTTCAAGTATTGTCTCCACAGGGATGTCCATCAATAGATACTATTTTTATAAACCTTTTACAAGCACCTAGAATTAGTGGTTTTTCTAAGACAGAATCTATATGCCCAGGAGATTCTATTTCACTGTTAAAGATTTCTACTATTGTAGGTAATCCACCATTTAGAATGTATTGGCATTCATCTGAATCCCGATTAGATACTCTTAATGCCGATTCTTCCATTATATCCTATACTGTAAAACCAGGTATATCTTCATATTTCCATTTTACTTTAATGGATGGATCTGGCTGCAAGACAAAAGATTCTGTATTCGTATCACTTTTACCAATACCAGATTTACAGCATATTCCAGATACAATTGTGTGTAAAAATGGTACTATTCAGTTATGGGCAAAAGGTGGATCTAGATATTTTTGGACTCCTTCCGAGGGACTATCAGACTCAACTTCTGCAAATCCATTGGCAAATCCAGTTTCATCTACAAATTATACTGTAACTGCTTTCAATGATTCTGGCTGTAGCGTTCAATCTTCAGTATTTCTTAAAGTAGTAGATAGTCCATTAAAACCTATTCTTGTGCAAAAAGATGATACGCTTTTTTCTAGTACATTATCAGGTAGATTCCAATGGTATAGAAATAACAGTAAAATTGCTGGAGCCACTGATTCATTGTTTATCATAGATTCTGCTGGATATTATAAGGTAGAAGTTTATACACCTGATAATTGTATACATTATTCTGACTCTGTGTTTTGTGCTGTTGGAACTGCATCGTTAACAATTGGTAATGCATCCATAAGTAATGGAGAAATTGCAGTATTACCAATATCATTAACGAATCAACAAGATATACAAATCTCTAAAGTAAATGCTTTAGAAATTACTGTGTCTTGGAATTCTTCTATAGGTTCATTTGAACGTATTGATCCAAAGGGAAGTCAGATTTCACTTATAAATGAAGCTGATTCTACTATTTTATCTGGAATCTTTCCTGTTACAGAAAATCAGACCTTATTAGGAAATCTACATATTAAGGGTCTATTAGGTAATAATATTGCTTCGAATATTCATATCAGATCTTATAAGCCAAAAAATGGCGTCTTAAAACTAAATAAGCAAGATGGACTGATTGGACTAAACGATATTTGTTATGAAGGCGGGATTCGATTGTGGAAATCAGATAAAGCAGTACAGAGAGCTCTTATACAGATAAATCCACAACCTATTAATGATAAAGCAGATATACATCTTTTATTGCCTGAAAAAGGTCAATATACATTGAAAGCTATAACGATAACTGGAGAAATTATTCCCTTATATCAGGGATATTCCTCTACAGGTTATTCTCATCATAGTATTGATTGCAAAAATTTACCATCTGGTGTTGTACAAATATTATTACAAACACCAACAGAATCAATCATTGAATCAATTCTCATAGTTCGATAGGACTTTCATCATGATACATAAAAGCGAAGAAGAGTGGAAAAAGGAATTAACAGAAGAGGAATTTATTATTACCAGGAAAAAAGGTACAGAAAGAGCATTTACTGGGAAATATTGGGATCATCATGAAGAAGGGACATATAATTGTGTATGCTGTGGAGCTGAATTATTTACATCACAAGAAAAATATGAATCAGGATGCGGCTGGCCTTCTTTCTTTGATAGCTCTAATCCCCAAAATATAAGCATGGCACCAGATAATAGCCATTGGATGCAAAGGACAGAAATTCTTTGTTCGCAATGCAATGCACATTTAGGACATATCTTTGACGATGGACCTAAGCCTACCGGACAAAGGTATTGTGTAAATTCTGCATCTTTAACATTTACTCATCAAAGCAAAAAATAATATGTCAAAAAAATCTCAATTAATCAGTTCTGAAGAACAGATCAAAAGACTTGAACACATAGTACAGACACTCGATCAAGGAAATGCAAGTTTAGATGAAATGTTAGCTTTTTATGAAGAAGGAATGGCTTTAACAGCTTCGTGTAGGAAAGTATTAGATGAAGCAGAACAAAAATTGACAATTCTAGAAAAAAAGAATGCTTAGGGATGAGAATATGCAGGATTATTAATCATAGAACTATCTGTGAGCATTAATAAAAATGCCTCCAGAGCTTGTAATTCTGTATTAGATAAATGAAGAGAATCTATGCGTTTATCTTTATTTATAAATCCTTTACCACCATGATTATAGTGTTGTAAAAGTTCAGATAAAGTACTTAGAGATCCATCATGCATATAGGGATAAGTAAGGGCAATACTCCTTAAACTAGGAGTTTTAAACGTTCCTATATCTTTTTCTAGTTTGGTAGTATTATAATGTCCTTTATCATAATAATGAGTATATAATCCAGTACTATAAAAGTTATAATCTGTAAAATTATATCCTGAATGACAAGAAGCACATTGAGTTTTATCACTAAAAAATAATTCAATTCCCTGCTTCTCTTTTGGTGTGATATCAATATTTACTCCTCTTTTATATAAATCATAGCGAGAATCACCAGAGACAATTGTCCTTGTAAAACATGCTATTGCCTTGCTCACCTTTAATACATCTATAGAATCATTACCAAAAGCTTTATAGAATAAGGCTTTATATGCACTATTATTTTGAATCGCAGAAACAATATGAGCTTCTGAAGAATACATCTCATTAGGACTAAGTAAAGCTTCTTTTATCTGTAATTCTAATTGTTGTATTCTACCATCATAAAAAAATGAATTGTGATAAGCAGAATTAACAATCGTAGGTGAATTTCTCATGCCAGCTTCATTAGCAACTCCCCTACTGACAGATTTACCAGCATCAGAAAAAGCATTTTCTTGTTTATGGCAAGAAGCACAAGATACAGAGCCATCCTTAGACAAAGTTTTATCATAGAATAGTTTTTGTCCTAGTATCACAGTTTCATGCTTAATAGGATTATCCAAAGGAAATGGGATTTCAGGAAATCCAATAGGAGAAGAATATACAATATCTTCACATTCAGAATCTATCGTTTGATTATCCTTACATGAAACAAGTATTATGGACAAAAAGCACAGAATAATTGATATGTGTTTGTATGGAAGTGAACGTTTCAAGTTTTACAACTATTGTTTAAAAATTGAAGACATTTTAACGATAAACTCTTCGGCTTCTCTACCTTTTAAGCCAAGATCAGCTAATTCTTGTATAGTTGGCATATTCGTATCTCCAAATAATTGCTTTAAAACAGTAATTTCTGGAGCAGTGATACGATGAGAATACAGGATATAATCCTCGAATGCTTCCCAAGCCAATGGAACAAAAGGCTTTACAAGTTCTGCTATAGCTTCACCAAATACTTGTATTTCATATTGAGCATGAGAATCAATACGCAAGCGAAGAAAATGGAATAAATTATGGAGATCAATTTTCCAATACCACTCGGTATAATTAGAAACGGGTAAATTTATTCTAGCTATCTCTCTAGCAATTCCTTGATCTAAATACATTTGATAATCTGCATATGCTTTGTCTTGTCCGGCTTTAAACATTTCTGCAGCTTCATTCGCAATATTATCTGGCAGATGATCATCTGAACGCCCCTGTTTATTCAGCATACTTTGTGGACGTATATGTTCAGGACTTGGCGTATAGAATTCGTCTTTCATCTCAGAATATCTACCACTATATTCATTTACATTTGCGGTACGATGACGAATCCATTGTCTGGCAACAAAAATTGGAAGCTTTACATGAAACTTAAATTCAACCATTTCAAACGGTGTTGTATGAGCATGGCGCAATAAATATCGAATTAATCCTCGATCTTCATGTAATTTTTTAGTACCCGAGCCATAGGAAACCCTAGCTGCTTGTACAATAGAAGCATCATCTCCCATAACATCAATTAAGCGCACAAAACCTTTATCTAAGCAGTCTATTCTTTTGCCTAATAAAGCATCTTTATCTACTTGTTGGGTACCAATATTGTTTTCAGACATAATTTTTTCCAATTCTAATCATATAATATGCATAGATAACGGTAGCAAATTACAAAATAAGGCTCAAAATTAAGATTCTATAAATTTAAGTTCTTTGTTTTGATGTAATATACTTGCTTTGAAGTCCTCTTTTTTTCAATTTGCATATGAATATTGTTATAAAGAATATGATTGGATAAAAAATGAACCCGGTTTTTAAAGAATTCAAAGAATTTGTAAATAAGGGTAATGTTATAGAATTAGCTGTGGGTGTTGTTATTGGCGGTGCATTTGGGAAAATAGTAACATCTCTTGTCAATGATATCATTATGCCACCAATCGGTGCTTTGGATAAAACAGATTTATCCGGACTTTTTATCAGTTTAAATGGCACATATTATCAAACATTAAAACAAGCTAAAGATGCTGGTGCACCAACGCTTAATTATGGTTTATTTTTAAATTCAATATTAGACTTCATCATTGTTTCTACCAGTATTTTTTTATTAACAAGAGCATTTATTCGATTTCAAAAAAGACAAGTTGAAGCTGAGAATGCAGATAAAATATGTCCATATTGTATCAGCAAAATCTCTATTAATGCTACACGTTGTCCACAATGCACATCAATTTTAGAAGAAACGCATTAATTCTTTCTGCATCAGACTTTTACTAACAAGTACTTATGACTTTTTTAAATCCTTTTGTTCTCTTTGGTTTAGCTGCTGCAGCTATTCCTATACTTTTGCATTTATTAAATCTTAGAAAACTAAAAACTATTGATTTTAGTACTTTACGATTTTTAAAAGAGCTTCAAAAAACAAGCATAAGAAAGTTAAAAACGCAACAAATAATCTTACTCATTCTTCGAACGCTCATTGTTATATTTAGTGTACTCGCGTTTTCTCGTCCTACAATTAAAAGTACATTACCTTCAATTGGTACTCATGCTAAATCCAGTATAATCGTTGTTTTAGATAATTCATTAAGCATGGATATTACGGATGAAGATGGTAATAGATTTTCTAAAGCAAAAAAATTGACTTCTGAAATTCTTGGTGCATTAGAAGAAGGCGATGAGATGGCTTTTATTCCTTTATCTTCTTTAATTAAAAATCGTAAAAGATCCTTTAGTAGAAATTTTGCCTGGTTGAAGGAAGAAATTGACAATTGCTCTGTTAATCCTGCTACTGCAACATTAAATGATGGATTAAGAGCTGCGCAAGGTCTATTAGATGCATCTTTACATGTTAATAAAGAAATTTATATTCTTACTGATTTACAGCAACAAGAAATTCATTCTTTAGAACTTGATTCTATCAAATTATTTGATGATAAAACCTCTGTTTTTTTATTACCATCTTTAGAATCTGCTCATAGTATCGATCAAAATATATCAATTGATACTGCTATTTTTATTTCAAGAGTGTATGCACAAGATAAACCTGTTGAACTACAAACAAAGCTTTATAATTCTTCTGCTAGTGATGCAAAAGGGATAATAGTTAGCGTTTTGTTTAATGGTGAAAGAGTTGCCCAAAGAACAGTAGATATTGGTGCTGGATCATATGCAAATATTTCACTTCAGGGCATTCCACATACTACAGGATTAATCAAAGGTGAAATTCAGATAGAAAATGATGTATTAGACAGTGATAATCACAGATATTTTTCATTTATTATTTCATCAGCACCAAGGGTAGCTTTGATTGGTAATCAAGTAGAGACAGATTTTTTATCATTATCTATAGCACCTCATGCAAGCTTATTGAAAAACTATTCTGCAAATCAATCTGCATCGGTTCATTTTGAAGATTTCGATATAGTAATTCTGGCTACAACACTTTCACAAACCGAGATGCAAAGAATAGATGCATATATCCAAAATGGTGGCTCTGTTTTATTTTTTCCATCTTCAACAGAATCTATCGCAGTCCAACAACAATTCTTTTTGGGTTTGGGTTTAGGACCAATAATATTTCAGGAATTTTCCGAGTCAAATCCAGGAATATGTATTAGTGCAGATAGACAACATCCGATATTACAAGGGGTTTTTAAAGGATTTAACTCAGAAAGTGGCTTAGGTGATTCTCCTAAAATCATTAAGGCATTATGTTCTCAAGCAGGACAATCAATAATATCAATGCAAGGTGGCAGTTTTTTAAATGAGATTAGAAGAGGCGAAGGTAAAGCAATGTATTGCGCGGTACCACCAAGCCCAGCATGGAGTTCTTTTCCTTTTACAGGTTTGATGCCTACAATTATCTATAGATCTGCTCAGTATTTATCTGCAAAAGAAGTATTTACATTAGAAAAAACAGCAGGACAAGAAGCTATCATTGTTATACCAACAAAAAGTTCAGCTAGTTCGATTTTTACTATTAAAGATCCAAATGGATTAGAATCAGATATCCAAGCTGCCGATTTACCAGGTGGGATGAGTTTACAATTTGGAAAGCCTGAAATTACTGGAGTTTATGGAGTCTTTTCTAAAGATAAGAATCCGATAACATCATTAATAGTAAATCAATCTTCTCAAGAAGGACATCTTCTCTATAAAAATCCACAAGAAAGTTTGTCTGCATTAAAGAAAAGACTTAATCATCCAGAATCTGTTCTTTTGCTAAACAAGAATGAGTCTATAGCAAATTCAGTTGCTAAAGCTAGAATTGGGACAGAATTATGGCGTTTCTTTCTACTTTTAGCTTTGCTTTGCGCAATTGCTGAAATGATCGTAGCAAAGGTAGCTGGAAGAAAAGCTTCTCCAGTTCTATAATTTGTATCAAGCTTATTTTTTTACATAATGAGTAAGTAAAGTGTTAGATTTTTTGATTTCTATTGATACAATTCTTTTTCATTTTATTAATTCATACGCTATAAGTGGCCCGGCAGATATATTTTTTTCTTTTATTACTGAATCAAAATATATCTGGCCATTGTATGGTGTTTTATTATCAATTTTAATTGTTAAATTTGGTACCAGAGGTCGGATAGCTAGTATATTTTTACTGCTTACAGTATTTAGTGTCGATCTATTTTCTACTCATATTATAAAACCTTATATAGGAAGAGAAAGACCCTGCAGAGCTCTTTCTGAAACAAGAAAGTTAGTCCCTTGTGGTCCTGGTCAATCATTCCCTTCCACTCATGCCATCAATAATGCATGTATTGCAGTATTATTAAGCTTATTATTTCCATTTATGCGAATACCCCTTTGTATAATGGCATTCTTAATAGGATATTCTCGAATTTATGTAGGTGTACATTACCCTATTGATGTTCTTGGTGGTTTTATCATTGGTAGCCTTGCCGGGATTTCTGCTTTTTTTCTCGTAAAAAAAACAGAAACATTTATTATAAAAAGAAGCCTTTCCTAAAGGTATTGTATTATCAATTTATAATACAATTTTATCGAAAATATCATCGAATTTGCAAAACCCTGTATAAACAAATCGGAACAAAGTGTGTTAACCGATTCGCTTAGTATACTATCTAATAAAGGAGTTTTATGAGAAAACAGGTACTGTCATTATGTATAGCAATATTGTTTGGTGCATTTTGCTCTGCATTGTTAAACCCAATAACACCCTTACATGCTCAAGGAGTAACAAGTGGTGCAATTAGTGGAAGTGTAAAGTTTTCTGGAGGATCTCTCTCTGGAATAAATATTATAGCTATACACGAGCCAACTGGAACACAGTATAGAACTAACACAAAATCAAATGGTGAATTTTTGATTTCAAATGTTCGTGTTGGTGGTCCTTATACAGTTAAAGCTAGTGCCGTTTCTGCAAAAGGCTCAGTAGCTAATCAAACAGTAAAATTAGGACAAAATCTACGTGTGGTTATTTCATTAACTGAAAATATTACACAAGCTAATGCCATAACAGTTATAGCTGACAAAGGTACTGTAGATGTTTCTAAAACAGGTGCACAAACTAATATTGGTAAAGAACAATTGAATAATTTCCCTACAATAAGTCGTTCTTTTCAAGATTTTGCAAAATTTACACCTCAAGTAGTAACTACTGGTAGTTCTATATCTGTAGCAGGAAAAAATAATCGTTATAATAATATTCAAATCGATGGTTCTAATTATACAGATTTATTTGGTTTAGGATCTTCTGGGACACCTGGTGGACAAGCCAGCACCAATCCTGTGTCTTTAGATGCTATCGAAGAATTTCAAGTATTGGTTGCTCCATTTGATGTTCGCCAAGGAAGATTTACCGGTGGTGGAGTTAATGCGATCACTCGTTCAGGTACTAATACTTTTTCAGGATCTGTCTATCATTTTCAGCGAAATGAGGCTTTAATAGATTCTTTAATTTATACAAGGAATGTATTGTCCTCAAAAGGAACATTAGATTCTTCAATTAGAACTGCTACTGGTTTTCCTAACTTTAATGAAAGACAAACCGGTTTCCGAATAGGTGGTCCAATTATAAAAGATAAATTATTCTTTTTTGTTAATGCAGAAAATACTGAAAGAAGACAACCAATTGAAAACATTGCTTTAACTCAAAGTGCATATGCAAAGCAATTAGATTCAGTAGCTAGTTTAGTAAAAGATGTGTTAACAAATACATATGGTTATAATCCTGGTGTGTTAAAAGGTTTTGAAGTAGTTCGCCCAAGTACTAAGCTATTTACCCGTTTAGACTGGAATATTGATGAGAGCAATCGCTTAACCTTAAGAAATAATTATATAAGTGCTTATGATGATAATTATAGCACCACATTAACAAGTCTTCGTTTTAGTGATAGAAATTATCGATTCAATAATAATCAGAACTCTACAGTTTTGGAATTAAATTCCTCACTTGGAAATTCTATGAACAATGAATTGATTGTTGGTTATACTCGTATACGTGATTTTAGAGAAGTTACTGGTAATCCTTTCCCAGCAGTTACAATTCGTGATGGAAGTTTTCCTGGTTCAACTATCCAATTTGGCTCTGAAGAGTTTTCTATTCTTAATAAGTTAGACCAAGATGTTATAGAGTTTACTGATAACTTTACTTTTTCTCCTGCAGATAATCATGTACTTACTATCGGCACTCAAAATGAGATTTTTTCATTCAAAAATCTTTTTATTCGTGATGCTTATGGTACATATGCATTTAATACTTTTGCAGACTTTGCGGCTGGCCGAGCAGCAACTGCAAGTATGTCATTCACAAGAAGTGAATACAAAACAGCGGAAAATCCAAATTGGGCTGCTTCATTTACAGCGATGCAATTAGGTGCTTATATTCAGGATGAAATAACTGCTCTGGTACGTTCGACTCTTTATAT
>JALRHN010000081.1 GCA_023259575.1 Candidatus Kapaibacterium sp.
AGAATCATGAATGGGTAATTTCAGGCGAGCTATAAAAAAGACATACATAGGAATGATACAAGCTATGGCAATGCCAAATAGAATGGAGTACAAAATCTCATTCGAAAATTGCTGATGGGATAATTCTTGCCCGCTATTGAACCCTATAGAAAAGAGCAGATAGATCGAAATGAATGTGGATGTGGTGGATGGAATCGCCAAATCACTCTTGACATACACAGCGAATATCCCAAGGAGAAAAAAAAGGAATGCGGGATTTGTTAAATTTTCTAATACATCAGTGATTTCCATAATATACTACTTAATATTTGCTATTTTATCTAAACTGCTATTATGCATAACCTTAAGGAAAAATATTCCCAAAAATATTGCTATCGCTCTACATAAATGTGAATAGAGAATTGATATATCAGGAGTGAAGGATATGACTGAAAATACTATACCGATAATCAATAATATATAATGTGATGTTTTCATAAAAACATGAATATTTTTAATAATTATTAACTGATATATCAAAATTCAAGATTCTATATCATATATTTATATTTATTATATCTATCATTTACATAAATTATCCTTTATGAATTATTCTTTACATCAATTAAAGATATTTTTAACTGTTATAGAAACCGAAAGCATCACCAAAGCAGCAGAAGTTCTTCATCTAACTCAGCCAGCAATATCTATACAGCTAAAAAATCTCCAAGATCAATTTAATATTCCATTAACAGAAATTATTGGTAGGAAGCTCTATATAACAGACTTTGGAAGAGAAATCGCCGTACATGCTAAAGAAATACTAGATCAGATGGATGCAATAAAATATAAAACCCTATCTTATCAGGGGCGACTAGCAGGAAAGCTGAAATTGGCTGTGGTTTCTACAGGAAAATATATCATTCCTTATTTTCTTTCAGAATTTCTTTCTCAGAACTCTTCAATAGAATTAGAAATAGATGTTACAAATAAGAGTAAAGTGATAGAAAAACTAGAGAACAATCTAATTGACCTAGCATTGGTTTCTACAATTCCAAAGAATCTGAAAACAGAAGGATTATCTCTCATTAAGAACAAACTGTACTTAGTTGGAAAGGCAGAGAGTACATTCAGTAAAAAAATTATTGACACACAATTTCTTCAAACGATTCCTTTAATATATAGAGAACAAGGTTCTAGCACTAGATATCTGATGGAACAATTTCTAGAATTAAATGGAGTAAAAAACCAAAATACATTAGAATTAACCTCCAATGAAGCTGTCAAACAAGCTTTACTAGCTGGTTTAGGTTTTTCTATTATGCCCTTAATAGGTTTAAGAAATGAGATAAGCTCTGGAGAATTAAAGATTATACCCTTAAATAGACTCCCAATAGTAACAGAATGGCAATTAATTTGGTTGTCTGATAAAAAGCATAGTTTTGTTTCCCAAGCATTTATAGAACATGTAAAAGACAATAAAAAAAGTATAATCGATACATATTTTTCTTGGTATGATAATTATTAGTTTTTTTCAGATCATTAAGTTAATATCAGTGTAAGGCCGTCCAATAAAAGCAGAATCAATGTGAACTTCTTATTTTTGCATAAGATTTTTTTAAGTAGTCTCTTTCATTCAATATTCTTCATACATGATTAATTCAATACTTAATCTTGACGTTCAATCTAAGATTTGCTTAGTACGAGTGGATTATAATGTACCACAAAATGAACAATTAGAAATTACCGATGATAAAAGAATTCGCGAATCGATTCCTACCATAGTTTCTCTGATCTCTCGTGGTGCAAAAGTAGTTTTAATGTCTCACTTGGGTAGACCAAAAGGGACATTCAATCTTACATATACATTGGCTCCTATTGCACAACGATTAGGTGAATTACTTAACAAGCATATAATATTTTCACAAGACTGTATAGGCGATACACCTAAAAATATCATTAATCAGATGTCAGACGGAGATATTGTACTTCTTGAGAATCTTCGTTTTTACAAAGAAGAAGAAGAAAATTCTCAAGATTTTTCCTCTAAACTTGCAGATTTAGGTGATATATATATCAATGATGCTTTTGGAACAGCACATAGGGCACATGCTTCTACAGAGGGAATTGCTAAATATTTTACACAGAAAGCTGCTGGTTTTTTGATAGAAAAAGAGTTAGCATATTTAGACAAAGCAATACATTCTCCTAAAAGACCTCTTATAGCTGTTTTAGGCGGCGCTAAAGTGTCTGGAAAAATTGATGTCATTAATAATTTGCTACCCATTTGTGATCACATTTTGATTGGTGGTGGAATGATGTTTACATTTCTAAAAGCTATGGGACATCATATTGGTTCTTCAATGGTTGAGAACGATCGTATCGATACTGCTCTTCAATTATTACATCATTCAGAATTTGCAGAGAAATTACACATACCTACGGATACAATTGTAGCTAGCAAATTTTCTAATGATGCAGATACAATGATTGTAGATTGTAAAGATATACCAGACAATTGGATGGGACTTGATATTGGCCCAAAAACTATTGAAGAATTTTCAGCATTGTTAAAAAAGGCTGGAACAGTTGTATGGAATGGTCCAATGGGAGTTTTTGAAATGCCAAAATTCGAACATGGAACACAATCCATTGCTCAAACATTGGCTTCTATTACCTCTTTAGGAGCAATAACAATTATAGGTGGCGGTGATTCAGCTGCAGCTATATCAAAATTTGGGCTTGAACACTCAGTTAGCCATGTTTCAACTGGTGGTGGCGCTTCATTAGAATTCTTGGAAGGAAAGATTTTACCAGGAATTTTAGCATTAGAAATGTAAATAAACGGAATATTATCTATGTCTTATAATCAGCAAAGTGGATTTGGTGGATTTTCTTTTTTTCCTCCGATGATAAAAATGCTTTTACTAGTAAATGTTGGTATTTTTCTAACAGATTCTTTGGTACTAGAACTACTTTCTTTTAGAGGAATGTCTTTAGCAGGACTTCTTTCAGAGTACTTTGCATTACAACCTTTACAAAGTGGATTGTTTTATCCATGGCAATTAATAAGCTATCAGTTTTTGCATGCAGGATTTTCACATATATTTTTTAATCTCTTTGCTTTATGGATGTTTGGTGCTGAACTAGAACAAGTAATGGGAAGCAGAAGATTTATTGTGTTCTATTTATTGTCTGGAATCGGGGGAGGTATTGTTCATTTAGGTATGCAATTATTACCTGGAATGGAAGGTGCGCCTACAGTTGGAGCATCAGGTGCAATCATGGGAGTTCTTTTAGCATTTGGATTTACTTTTCCAGATAGGCCAATAATGATGTTTCCATTATTTATACCTATTCCAGCTAAGATTTTTGTACTAATTTATGCAAGTATAGATTTATTTTCAGGATTATTTAGTACTAGCTCTGGAATAGCGCATTTTGCCCATTTAGGAGGAGCTTTTTTTGGATATTTTCTCATGAAACATGGAGATGATTTACATATATTTAGTGCTGCAGATAGATTATTTAATATATTTTCATCTAAAAAGTCTAGTTCAAAAAGAAATATTATTCAATTCCCTAGGCCTCATGCTAACATAGAAATAATTCCAGATTCAAAATCAAAGCCAGAAAAGAAGTCCACTGGATTGTATTTTGAAGGAAAAGAAATAACTTCCGAGGAAATAGATATTATTCTAGAAAAAATTACAGCGAAAGGATTTAGTAATCTTACAGATAGAGAAAAAAAGATGCTATATGAAGTATCAAAAACAATAGATTAGTCTTTTTTCTGGAACAATTTTTTCTGCATATTAGTTGTGATCATAACATATACTTTAATTATCGAGATAAAAAGTGAATATACCAATCTTAAATAATGATAATCAACAAGCATATGCTACTCGACCTTTTAGAAGAAGAGTTAGCAGACAAGTTATGGTAGGTAATGTTCCTATTGGGGGCAATGCTGCAATCAGTGTACAAACCATGACAAAAACCAAAACTTCTGATATAGAAGCAACTGTAGCACAAATTCTTCGTTGTCAAGAAGCTGGTGTTGATATTGTTCGTATCACAGTTAATGATTGGGCTGCAGCAGAAGCTATAGGAGAAATCGTAAAAAGAGTTTCTGTTCCTATTGTCTCCGATATACATTTTAATCATGTGTTTGCTTTAAAAGCCATTGAAGGTGGCGTTGCTAAAGTAAGAATTAATCCTGGGAATATTGGTTCTAAAGAAAGGATCAAAGAAGTTCTTACCAAAGCAAAAGAACGTGGAATTCCAATACGTGTAGGAGTTAATTCTGGATCATTAGAAGAAGATATTCTTGCTAAATACGGTTATCCTACTCCTGAAGCATTATTTGAGAGTGCCATGCGCCATGCTGAAATAGCAGCAGATTATGGCTTTGATGATGTCATCATATCTGTAAAATCAACTGATGTTCGATTAATGATCGAAGCATATAGAATGATTGCAGAAAAAACAGATTTTCCATTGCACTTAGGTGTTACAGAAGCTGGAACTACTCGTGTAGGTACGATAAAATCCTCTGTTGGTATTGGAACATTATTGGCAGAAGGTATTGGTGATACAATTAGAGTTTCCTTAACCGATGAACCCGAAAAAGAAGTAGAAGTAGGAAAAGAAATCCTACGTTCTTTAGGTTTAACTCAAAGAAGTATCGAAATTATATCTTGTCCTACCTGTGGAAGATTAGAAGTAGATTTATTCAAGATTACTGGGGAAATTGAAGAACGCCTAAAAGGCATTAAAAAACCAGTCAAAATTGCCCTCCTTGGTTGTGTTGTCAATGGTCCTGGAGAAGCCAGTGAAGCAGACATAGGCATAGCGGCCGGAAAAGGCGTTGGAATCCTGTATAGAAAAGGTGAAGTTGTTCGCAGAGTAAAAGAAGAAGAAATAATTGATGCTGTTGTAGAAGAAGTAATGAACTTTACTCCAACAGAATAATACTTAATTACTACTTATTATTTTATTTCTTGTCTGTATTCTGTCTAAGGCTTATATTTGCATTCGAGTTGAGTGGCTATCTCTCCCCTGAGAGCCGCGCGAGATGCTCGCACCTGGAATTCTTAATTCCGGGTATTTTTTTGTCTATACATTATTAGCCCACATTATTTTGCAGATAATTGGCCTATAACTTTAGGTGTATAAGCAGAGCAAGTGGAAAGAATATGATCTACTTTATCAGGGGCAACAGCTACAATCATACCGATTCCAAGATTAAATGCCTTGCGCATTTCTTCTTCAGGAATATCACCTGCATGTTGAATCATAGAATAAATTGCAGGTCTATCCCATGCATTCCAGTTGATACTTAGTTCTAAATCTTGAGGAACTATTCTTTTGGTATTTCCAATAATTCCACCACCTGTAATATGTGACAATCCTTTGATATCACCTTGCTGAATGAGTGGCAATAATGTTTGGGCATAAGAAATATGAACTGCTAATAGAGCTTCACCTATACTCATTCCTAATTCATCTATATATTGATTAACAGTATATCTAGGAAAAAGTGCTGCTCTAGCTAATGAATATCCATTTGTATGTAATCCACTTGATGCCAATCCAACAAGAATATCACCAGAATTCAGATCTTTATGTGGAAGAATCTTTGCTTTATCTACAACTCCAACAATAGTACCAGCAATATCATATTCACCACTTGCATACATAGATGGCATCTCTGCAGTTTCGCCACCAATAAGTGCACATCCATTTTGCTCGCAAGCAATTGCTACACCTTTTATAACATCAGCAGCAACTCCAGAATCCAAAGTTCCTGTTGCAAAATAATCTAAAAAGAATAGTGATTTAGCACCACAAGCTAGAATATCATTAACACAATGGTTTACTAGATCCTGTCCAATTGTATCATGTTTTCCAGTTAAAAAAGCAATTTTAAGCTTAGTACCAACTCCATCAGCACTAGCTACAAGGACTGGATGTTCTAAATCAGGAAATCTACCATCATACAAGCCACCAAATAAGCCAATATCCGTTAATACTGCAGGAGAAAAAGTTCTACGAATATATGGCTTGATCTTATCTACTGTCTCTTCACCAGATTCAATATTAACACCAGCTGATTGATATGTAAGCATGATTTACCTAAATATACACTGTACATAAAAAAAGGCAGGCACATAAAATTGAGTACCTGCCAAATATTTCTTCTGAATTCACATTACAGTAAAAACTATGATGTTTTAGCACGAATCTTACGCTCGCTCATACCACGTAAATAATAAAGCTTTGCTCTACGAACAGAACCACGCTTAATTACTTCAATACCTGAAATGATTGGAGAAAATAATGGAAATATACGCTCTACTCCAACACCATTAGAAATTTTACGAACACGGAAAGTAGCATTAATTCCAGAACCACGGCGAGCTAAAACAATACCTTGGAAATTCTGAACACGCTCTTTTTCACCTTCAATAACACGTACAGCAACTATAACTGTATCGCCTGGACGGAAATCAGGCATTTCAAATTTCCCTGACTCGTTCTTTACATTACGAATATCAGTAGCGGCCTGAACATATTTTTGCTCTACAAGCAATACTTTAGACATCTTTATCTCCTAATCACGGAATCTATCTTAAACAGAATTCAAAAATAAAGAAACTTACACTACTATCAAAGAAAAAGATTCGATCTATTTTATAAAATTTCGACAAAATAATTGCTTTTGATAAATAATATGAAAAATATACTTGATTTAGTTTCATAAGCTCACATTTCTATGTTAATTTTGTACTTTAATTTTAAATGAATTGAAATACAGTTCATCACCATTTTTCTAGATTAGACGCAGGAGTTAATCATGATTATCGGCGTTCCCCGCGAAATCAAGCCGAATGAAAACCGTATTGCACTTACACCAGGCGGTGCAGAATTACTTTGTCATAATGGCCATACAGTAATTATTGAGCAAAATGCTGGTATAGGTAGTGGTTTTCCTGACGAATTATATATTAAAGCTGGCGCAACAATGATTCCTACTGCAGCAGAAGTTTTTGCTAAAGCAGATATGATCATGAAAGTAAAAGAGCCAATCGCTCAAGAATATAGTTTGATTAGAGAAGGACAAGTTCTGTTCACATATTTTCATTTTGCTGCTTCTAGACAATTAACTGAAGCAATGATGAAAGCTAAAGCTGTGTGTATTGCATATGAAACAGTTATGAAGTCTGATAATTCTTTACCATTACTTATTCCAATGAGTGAAGTTGCAGGTAGAATGGCACCTCAAGAAGGAGCCAAATATCTTGAGCGTACAATGGGTGGAAGAGGTGTGCTTCTTGGAGGAGTTCCTGGTACTGAGCCTGCGAATGTATTAGTGTTAGGAGGCGGAATTGTTGGAACAAATGCTGCAAAAATCGCTGCTGGATTTGGAGCCAAAGTAACTATTATGGATAACAATCTTTATCGCTTACGTTATCTAGATGATGTTATGCCTAAAAATGTAATGACTGTTATGTCTACTCCTGATAATATTCGACGTCATGCACAAGCAGCTGATTTAGTTATTGGCGCTGTTTTAATTGCTGGAGCAAAAGCTCCTCATCTTATTACCAGAGAAATGCTTCCTACAATGAAGCCAGGTTCTGTAGTTGTTGATGTATCTGTAGATCAAGGTGGTTGTATCGAAACATGTAAACCAACAACCCACGAAGACCCAACATATATTATCGATGGTGTTGTGCACTATTGTGTTGCAAATATGCCTGGGGCAGTTCCTTTTACTTCAACTATTGCACTAACAAATGCAACGTTGCCATATGCTGTTCAATTAGCTAATAAAGGCTGGAAAAATGCAGTAAAAGATAATCAAGAGTTATATCATGGTGTCAATATGGTTGATGGTGCAATTGTTTACAAAGCAGTAGCAGATGCATTTGATTTACCTTATTCAGAATTTAATGTATAATCTCAGTTTTTAAGAACTTATTGTTTCTGAAGGGTGTTTGCCTATGCAATCACCCTTTTTTGTTAAATCTATGTCACTTTGTTCAATTCCATTAGATCAACCAATTCCTGATATTTCCATCTATGATCCTTATAGAAATTCTCATCCATTAACAGTTAAGAATTTTGAAAAGATGGATAAAGGAACATATTGGTTTCATAGGCTTATCTCACTTGATGAGTCTTGGATTCATATAAATACTCCTCTAAAAAATAATTGCATTAGCAGATCTGAATCAGATTCTAATATAATCGCTGAATATGATATTGTATATGGTGGTGGTGGACTCGCAGTAATTCATGCAGCAATGATGAGCAAAGTATATGGTAAAAAAGTATGTGTTTTTGACAAATATGCTGTTGGGATAACCCATAGGGACTGGAATATCAGTATTCCTGAACTTTTGGTTTTAAAAGAATGCGGACTTTTTTCTCAAGAGCAGCTTGATAGTTTTATTGCTTGTAAATACTCAGGCGGATTTGTCAAATTCTTTGAAGATGATCCACAATCTGCAAAGCCTCCTCTTTGGTTAGAAAATGTTCTTGATACTGCATTAGATGCAAATTTACTTTTAGATGCTGCCAAAAATATAATTCTTGAACATGGTGGTACAATTATAGAACAAGCTCATTTTAAGAAAGTAATCACAACTGGAACATATGCTTTAATACATATTGATACACCTCATTCAAACATAGTTTTGTCAGCAAAGGTATTTGCTGATGCTATGGGATCATTTTCTCCTATAGCCAGAAGTTTAAACAAGCATCCATTTACTCACTGTTGCCCAACAGTTGGCACAATTTCATCTGGATTTAAAGAAGGCAAAAACAGCGATGAAATTGATTTTTCAGTTGGTGAAATTTTAGTAACAAATGAACACCAATTACCAGATGGAAGGCAATTAATATGGGAAGGTTTTCCTAGCTCTCAGAATCGATTTGTAACGTATTTGTTCTTTTATGATGCCATACAATCACCATCAGATAAGTCGCTCATCAATCTTTATGAGTTATTTTTTGAGAAATTATTTACATATAAAAAGCCGGGTGAGAATTTTGATATTGGCAGACCACTTTTTGGGATAATCCCCTCTTTTAGTCATCGTTCTACAAAAAATAAGCGCATTACTGCAGATGATAATATAATTTCAATTGGAGATGCTGCTGCATTAAGTTCTCCACTTTCATATTGTGGTTTTGGCAGCTTTGTTAGAAATTTGCCTAAAACAAGTAATATGCTTTTTCGAGCATTAGAAGCAAATACCTTGAAAAAGAAAGACCTATTAAAAATAAATGCCTTTGAACCTAGAGTAGCCATTATGTCCAACTTTGCTTCATTTTTGCAAGGAAAACCTCATCAAAGTGCTTATACAGTGAATAAGACGATGAATATGTTT
>JALRHN010000082.1 GCA_023259575.1 Candidatus Kapaibacterium sp.
AATATCATTACTATTACCTGAAATAATACTTGAATAGGTTGCAGAAGAGTTCACATTATTTCCAGAACCACCACCAATAAATGCATAGCTAGCATTTGCGCCTATATTATTGTCCTGTCCAGTTCCTATCATTGAGTAAACGGCACTTGTTGATATATCATTGATATTACCTGAAACAATAACTGAGTAGTCAGATGAAGCACCAATATTATTATTATAACCTCCAGCAACTACTGCATAATCTACATCAGCGATATCATTTAAATATCCACCACCAATTACGGAACGTTGTCCATTAGCAGCTATTGCATTTTGCATACCACCACCGATAAAGGAACTATTAGCAGCATTATTGATATTATTGCTAATACCACCTGCAATTGTAGATCCATCTGCATCTTGCACTATAGAATTTGATGCACCACCACCAATTGTAGAACTATCTGAATTTGTAATTGTATTACCTCTACCTCCTGATATTGTATTCAGTAAAGCATTGGTTTGTATTAAATTATTAATACCACCACCAATAACTGATGCATCAGATTGAGAAACAATTTGATTATTACTTCCACCGTTAATCGCAGATGAATCGGTTAACATGATAAGATTATAAGAACCACCAGATAGATTATTGTCTTTACCTGTTCTGATGCTTTGATATCTACCACCACTAATTGTAGAATATTGAGCTATACTAGAAGCACCAATAATGGCATTATCATAACCTCCGCTTATCACAGAGTGATCAGAAGTAATAGAGTCAAGTTCACCAGCACCTATACTCATTCTTCCAGAAATAAAATTATTAAGTCCACCATTGATTCCACTGTATGTACCAGTAATAAGATTACCTTGCCCACCTGCAATCAGAGAGTATGAATTACTGATTGAATTCCTCATACCACCTTGAATGCTGGAATAGTCAGAATTTGTACCTACATTATTTTCTCTTCCACCACCAATAAAGGCATAACTAGACTTAATAGTGTGTGTAAAACCGCCACCAATTAGGGATAAGTTTCCATCATTTACATGATTATCACCTGCAAAAATTGAAGAGCTGGCTCCTGTAACTCTATTGTTTTTACCACCTAAAATCATAGCATAATTTCCAAGTGCTTGATTACTTTCACCACTTAGAACTAGACCATGTAAATTAGTAGCTTTATTAAGATTACCTGTAACTACCATTGAATATTGTCCAGAATTTATATTATTCTGTCCACCAACAATAATACCATATTGACCCGAATTCAAGTTATTAATACCACCTACTACAGATGAGTAACCACCACTAGCAGTATTTGAAGAACCTGCACCAACAAATGCATAGGACATAGTTGCTTTATTATTTTCTCCACCAACAATAGCAGCAGAAATTCCATTAGCATTATTCCAGCGTCCACCTAAAATTGCAGCATTCATCGCAGAAACGACATTTAAGCTACCACCACTTACAATTCCATTAGTACCAGATGATTGAACTTGATTTTGTAAACCACCAACTATTGATGAATAATCACCATTTGATTTATTCTCTTTACCGCCACCAACAAATGAGTATTGTCCAGTTGCAGCATTGGCTTCTCCACCAACTATAGTTCCAAATGTACCCGTAACTCTATTATTAAAGCCACCCAATATTGAATTATAATTTGTAAGAGTAGAATTATTATCTCCGCCACCGATAAATGATTTATATCCTAATACAGTATTAGCAAGAGTTTTATCACCCTTTCTAACTTCTGTTGGGAATAGTTTTTCTCTTAAATCAGGTGTAAAGTTTGATTCACTCACCACATCTGGTGCCACATTAGCAGCCATCAGAGAATAAGGAGCTGATTGCATCGGTATTCTGCTTGCCTGTGGTATACCATCAACTGCAATATCTACAAAGTATTGTCTATCAAATTTTAACTGAGCAGGTAAACCAGCGCTGCGACCTAAAGTAATATTATATAAACCACCAGGAGCCAATGTAATAGTATCTCTTTGTTCAAATAAAGGGAAACCACCCAAGGCAGATTCATAAATACCAACTTTAATGACATGAGTTCCTTCCATAAATTTAGAATCGAAGGAATTCGTAAGAGCTCCTTGTAAACTAAGTGTTCTAGGAACTTGAACCTGAGAAGAAGCTTTTTGACTAAATGCCAAAAAACCCAAACATAATGCTATGAACAGCATCTTACCGTTACAACATTTCATAGGTACAACCTTTCATTTAATTGAGAATTATATATTTATTTCAAAAATCAAGTGTAATTGTGTCATTTCATTGCCTAAACAGATTTATGCAAATGGATACACAGCGTCAAAATAAGAAATTTTCATCATTAAAAGACTATAATATCTCATAATAATGGTAATTCTTACAAATTGATGCAAAAAAGAAAGCACTGATCTTTATAACAAAATCAGTGCCAAAGGAATAATTTAAGAGAACTCTATAAAGTTTTAGTTACGATATCTGCTATACCCCTAGCATCTAATTTTAATTCTTGTAAAAGTTCTTCTTGCGTTCCGTGATCAACAAAGATATCTGGTATGCCATGTAATAATAAATTGCCTTGATATCCATGCTCTGCAGCAAATTCTGCAATGGCGCTACCAAATCCACCTTGAATCTGGCCATCTTCTACTGTCAGAATAGTATTAAATCTATTCATAATATCTTTTAACATCTCTTCATCTAAAGGCTTTGCAAATCGAGCATTAACAACATGAATAGATTTACCTTGTTCCTTTTCTATTATAGAAGCAGCAAGTATACTCTCTTGAACCATTTTTCCAAAAGCAATAATGGCAATATCTTTACCTTCTAAGATTGTTTCAGATTTTCCTAATGGGATACTAATTGGCTTACTTAGTGGCACCCCAATAGCATTTCCACGCGGATATCGAATAGCCGAAGGGCCATCAGTATAATCATAAATAGCCGAATGCAACATATTACGTAATTCTTGCTCATCCTTTGGGGCCATTACAATCATACCTTGAATAAGGCGAAGATAGCCAATGTCCAATACACCATGATGTGTTGGGCCATCTGCACCAACCAAACCTGAACGGTCTAGAGCAAAAACAACATGCAAATCTTGTAATGCACAATCGTGGACAATATTATCAAATGCTCTTTGCAGAAATGATGAATAAATTGCACAAACTGGAACAATACCTTCGCAAGCCAAACCAGCAGCAAATGTTACTGCATGGCTTTCTGCAATTCCTACATCAATTACTTTTTCTGGATAAGAAGCAGCTAATATATCTAATCCTGTTCCATCTGGCATTGCTGCAGTTATTCCTATAACACGAGGATTCTGCGAACAAATTTCTGTCATTGCATCCCCAAAAACCTTTTGATATGTAGGAGGAGGAGCTATAGTTGGAGCAGGCTTAGGAAAAGACTTACCGGTAATTTTGTCTACTTTACCAATTGCATGTAAAAATTGCTTGTCATTTTCGGCTGGTGCATATCCTTTTCCCTTTTGTGTTATGATATGCAACAAAGTTGGGCCTTTTACATCCTTTAAATTTTGAAGCATTGTGACAAGATTATTAACATTATGTCCATTGATAGGCCCATAATAATTAAAACCCAATGCTTCGAATAACATTCCAGGCGTTAAAAGTGCCTTTAACCCATCATCCAATTTATGAGCAACTTTTCTGATTCTATCGCCAACAGTATCCATTTTCCCAGCAATATCCCAAACATGCGAACGTAATTTGGTAGCTGTTGGAGTAGCAAAAATCTGAGAAAAGTAATTACTTAATGCCCATACATTTGGGGCAATAGACATATTATTATCATTCAGAATAACTAATAGATCTCGATTTTGTACACCGCAATTATTCATTGCTTCATATACCATTCCGCCAGTCATTGCTCCATCACCAATAATGGCAGCTACTCGATTTGTTTTTCCAAGGACATCTCTTGCAGTTGCCAATCCTAAAGCTGCTGAGATACTAGTACTAGCATGCCCAGCGCCAAAAACATCATATTCACTTTCACTACGTTTTAAGAATCCAGATAAACCATCTTTAGTACGGATTGTATGAAGTTCATCTCTTCTTCCAGTAAGAATCTTATGAGGATACCCTTGATGCCCTGTATCCAAAACAATTTTATCTTCTGGAGTATTAAATACATAATGTAAAGCTACTGTTAGCTCTACAACTCCAAGGCCAGCACCGAAATGTCCACCAACTTTAGTGATAGTATCTATCATATATTCTCGAACTTCATCGCTGACAGTTTTTAAAGCACTTTCTGGCAAAGCGCGTAGATCGGCTGGAGAATGTATATCAAGAAGATATTTATAATCGAATTGGCCTGATATCGGCATAATATAGCTTTATAAATGAAAAAATTGTTTAAGAGTAACTAGAATAAAAGCAATAGAAGTTCCATACACAATTAATGAAGCTTCATTCCCATCCAATCTACTCTATCTAATACAGGTATATCTTTTTGCATAGCTTCTAGGACATCGTCAATATAATGTTGATTTCTAGCACCAATCAAAACAGTAGAAATTCCTTTTACTGTTCTAGCAGCATTAAAAGCAATCTGCGATAAAGGTTGTCCGGTGAATTTACCAGGAAAAGCTTTTTCTAAAACAGAACGAATATACGCATTCCTTTGCGCTATTTGGTTGAATTTTACCGTATTATATGTATTAATGGTATTCGTAATGGATGCCAATTGTTTGGCCATATTCATAGACCATTGGATCATGGATTCATCCTGCAATTTATTAATCGTAGATAATCCTAATGCCATACTTGATAGAATCATATTTCTATATGTATGCCACTCTTCCATACTTGAAAAATTGCGCCATTTTGTTTGCAATTCCGCCACAGAAGTAATAAGATCTACTAATAGATCTCTATCTTTTTGATCATATGGTAGAATGTCAATATTACGAACGAATGTATCTGAAGCCATAGCAATTTGATAGATATCTTCGATCAAAGCTTGCTCATCAATGCCCTCTTGAAAGCCATTATCTGATAATCGTATCAATGTATTATTTCGCATTGCATTTAATGGTCTATTTACAAGACACACCATATTATGTTCTTCAGCAAATTCAATCAATGTTAAGGATTCATCTTCTTGATTGAGCTCTGTTGCTGCATCAGTTTCTACCAAATTAAATGGAAACTGTATTACATGAAAATGATGATTTATTTTGATATTATTTGCAATTGCTAAACACTGTTCTAAAGAACAAAAATGAGGATGATCCGCACTTAATGGCATTGTATTAGACGAAATTCCATATGAGCGAATAAGGCCTTTATCTACAGCAGATTCCATCCATTCAAAAGCTTTTTCAATGTTTATATAGAACATATCTCTGATTTCTTCTAGAGATTTCCCTTCGAAAAGATGTTTTTGCATTAAGTACATTTCTGGATTATGTAATAGCAAAACATCCAAATAGTCTAATTGGAGTCTTTGAAGTGATTCATGTAATTGTTCTTCTAAGTATTCAGGATGAATACAATATTCTAAGCCTTGTTCTAATTCTATGATATCTGGATATTGATTGTTCTCAGCTTTTCTTTGTTGAGATCTGGCAAATGATTCACCTTCGATATAGCCATACTTAGATATAATTATTATGTCAGATCGCTTTATATCATGTTGAATATGTTTGAGAACTTCGCCAATCGCTCGTTCACTTTCACCATCAGAATAATTATCAGATGTATCAATTACATTAATACCACTCATTAATGCTTTCATTAATGATATTTGATGTTCAGGATTTTGCCTGCCAATACGATATGCACCAAATCCAGCAATAGATGCCATCTGTCCACTAGGCCAGGCAGTATATTGTAATTCAGGGAAATGAGAGGAATATTCTTTTGTGGTATCTTCAAACATGGATGATAGCAATTTCGAAATAAAAAAGGGAAAGACGATACTGTTATTCAGTAGCTCTTACAGTTTATACTGAATCAAAACAGTGGTAGTTATAGCGCCAATAATGGATTCTACTTTTTCAGAAAGATTTGAAGGAGTAAAAAGTTCTCCTCTTGCATCATTTCTACCAAGAAGATTAAATGCATTATAACCAGCAGAAATATTTACATACCAAGGAGCAAATACTTCACCATCCACACCAATACGTAGCCCCATTCCTAATCTGGTTGCTGTTTCTTTTCCATAAATTCTTGTAGTATCTCTAAAATCTTGATTATCATAGTCCAGATTAACGATCAATTCAGACTTTTGAATCATAGATAATTTTAGATCAGCAGCGGCATAAAGTTTTGCATTTGCTAAAGGCAAGCTTAAAAAGGCATATTCAAAACCAGCAGAAATAGTTGGTATATGCACGCTGTGAGTTGCATAAATATTATAGAATTTGTCTGGCAGACGTTGAACGCCACGTAAAAACACATAATCAAAACTAATTGGTATTCTATATGTTCTATTTTTATCTACAGACAAAGTAGTTCTTAAGCTTAGGGCAGTTTGAGCATTTGGGAAGCCTCCACCAACAGTTGTATTGTTTCCTTTGGGGAATATCTGCTTATTAGCTGGATTATCACCATTAAAAGTGATAGAACTAATACCTATACCCAGATAGGTTTCACCATCAAAGATTTGAGCAGATATGTTCAAATTACATAGTATGGCTGCTACCACAAATGAATATATATGTTTCATAGAGATCATAAAAGAATGAAAAACAGATTAATCTAATGTCTCACGAATACTGTAAGCAGTATTCTGCAAAGAATTTTTAACAACTAGTTCTCCAATTAAACCAGTTGATATGAGTTGAACACCAACAATAATCATAGCAATGCCAAATAATGCCAAAGGCCTTTGGCTAATAAATGTTAGCCCCATAACCCATTCTGCAGTTAAATAGAGATTCGTCATTAATCCTGCTAATACCATCAATGAGCCAACAGTACCAAGCAAATGCAATGGCCTTTTAACATATCGAGTAGTAAAAAGTACAGTTAATAAATCTAAAAATCCCTTGAAAAAACGACTAAACCCAAATTTTGAATAGCCATATTTTCTTGCATGATGTAAAACAGGAAGTTCGGTAACTTTAAAACCTTCCCAATGGGCTAATGCAGGTAAATATCTATGCATTTCTCCATATACTTGAAGGGTTTTTACAACTTCACTTCTATAAGCCTTTAATCCACAATTAAAATCGTGAAGTGTAATACCACTCATAGAAGATGTAACAAAATTGAAAAATCTAGATGGAATCGTTTTATGCCATGGATCATGACGCTTTTTTTTCCAGCCAGAAACCAAATCATAACCTTCTTGTATTTTTGCTAAGAGAGCTGGCAATTCATTGGGATCATCTTGTAAATCTGCATCCATTGTAAAAACATATTCACCTAGTGCTGCTGCAAAACCGACAGCTAGTGCAGCAGATTTTCCGCAATTTCTTCTAAATCTTATGGCTTTATAATGTCTGTTTTTATGATAAATATCCCTAATAATCTCAAATGAATTATCTGTTGAACCATCATCTATAAAGATTACTTCGTACATATTTTTCGTCATAGAAGGCAATACTTTTTCTAGCGCATTATATAAATGAATTAATGACTCTTCTTCATTAAGTAATGGAATGATTACACTAACCATCGTAGAATATCTTGGAATATTTCTATTTCTATTGATATAGTTTTGATTTGGTTTTGCAGTTACTGTTTTACTACCAGAATCAATTGATGTAATAGCAGCTTCAACCTGTGCAATGGCAGATGTATGCAAAGCCTGATTACCATAAGATTTTTTATGTTTATGGTGCTGATTACCTATGTCAGAATTTCGCTTTTGCTGTCCAGAAAAACGATTTTCTTGAGATGACTGCTTATTATCCAAGAAAAGTGTCCTTATTCAGTATTATTGAATATCATCACATACATTATACATCAATACGATGTATATCTAAAATCTCTTAGTCAAATTACACGTTATAAAAGTGAGAATCAAAGAAAAACAATGAAGTAATAATGAACTTCCATTTAATACTACTAAAAAGAAGATAGCATTATTGCAAAATCTTCCTCAGCTAAATAATACTTTGAATTACAGTATTGACAAATCAGCTCATGTTGCTGTTCATTTTTCATAGATTCTATTTCTGTTTTTCCTAATGCTATTAGATTGTCCATAAATTTTTTCAAAGAGCATCTACAGAAAAAATCGACAGGTGTATTATTAACAATATCTATCTCAAAAGGCATTGCTTGTTTTAAAATTTCTTCAGGAGAATATCCATCATCCAATAATTCTTCTATTGAAGGCAAATCCTCGATTGATCTTTGCACCTCTACAATTTCTGAGATACTAGCCCCTGGCATTGCTTGGACTATAATGCCACCACAATGTTCAATTTCTGCATTATCATTAATTGTTGTTCCTAAATTGACACTAGTTACTATTTGTTCTGACTGTTCAAAATACGAGGCTAATTCTGAACTGATATCACCTTTCACCAAGCTTATAATCCCTGTAACAGTATCTGACTTATCATATAAAACTTTAGAAACTTTAAAGAAACCTTTTCCTAAAACTTCTGATAATGTTTGTGGCATTGGGGCATGTTGATTAATTGTTGCATAGCCACGGACCTCTCCAACTTGTAATGCTTCTGCAAATAATGTTCTTACATTACCCGAACCCTCAACTTGCACTATCACTCTTTCTTCTCCTTTAAGAAAAGAAGAAAGTAATACTGCTGAGGCCATTGTTTTACCTAATAGATATGATGATATTGGGTCTAATTGATGTTTCTCAACTGC
Organism: Candidatus Kapaibacterium sp.; assembly: GCA_023259575.1. Taxonomy (GTDB): domain Bacteria; phylum Bacteroidota; class Ignavibacteria; order Kapaibacteriales; family UBA961; genus UBA961. The sequence goes on from JALRHN010000082.1 coordinate 8,821, forward strand.
ACTTTTAACTGATAAAGAGATATTAGTTGCTGCAGCTCGAAACATTCCATTTCGGGACATGACTCTTACTACTCTGTCTCTGTGCTGATATTGTTTTTTTAATGTATTCATACAATAGATAAGTAAATGGTAAATCGAAGATTTGGCATAATTACTGCGCGTGAAACAATATCAATTATTAACAATACATGATGTGCATATATCATGAAACTTAAGAATTCACAGCCTTTTGATTATACTATGCTATTTACTCTAGCAATCTTTCTATATATAGCTTGTATATGTTCTGGTTGCACTTCAGTTTTTCATAATGGTATATCAAATACTGCTTATTTCAAAAATAAGGATACATTACTTCACATATCCTTCTGTATTGGCGACGGTGTGCTGGAGTTTTTTTCATACTCAAATAAAATTTATTCTTCCTCTATCATGTCTCCCAGAAAAATTCGCGCTATGCACATGTTTCTGGAAACCATT
>JALRHN010000083.1 GCA_023259575.1 Candidatus Kapaibacterium sp.
ATATGATTCCATTAGTAGTATTAGGAATATTGGCAGATTATACTTCCATGATGATGATTTCATGGATAATGATATTATCGTATGGAATGTACAGTGTATATCCTCCACATGAAAATTTTTTATTCGAGACAATACTTTGGATTCCAGCTATAGGAATTTTCTTTTGGGAGTTAAAATATAAGAGGAAGGTTTTAGAAATAATCGATTCATAATTATTGTAATGACAAGATTTTTTTTAGTATATATTTTTCTCCGTTTTTTTGTTCAAAGATAAATTTCTTATTAAGAATTGCAGAATAATTCCATATTTCTTGCTGAATATTGCCATTCAAGATATTTTTTTCTATAGACTGAGGGAAACCGTATAATAAGGCTATTTTACCACGAGAAGTCATAATTCCATCAGATTCTTGAATAGTTTGAAATGTAGTAAAAGCTATATCAGCTCTTCGAAAATATTCTGTCATAGCCTCATTGTAAATGGTAGTTGGCGTTGGGTCTAGTTTTTTCCACCATTGAAGCAATCTTGATCTTATATCAATATCAGAGCCACCTATCATAGTATCATATTCATCATCTTTAAGAATATATTTCATAATATCAGCTGCATATGAAGCATTGATAAGTGATTTTGGCATATCTTCCCACATGCAAGTGAATTCAAAATGAGCAGTATCTTGTTTTTTCTTAATTCCTGGATACATAATATTCATTGAGTATTTACCTGGAGCAAGAGCATTTTCTGGAAATTGTATAATAGCTAAAGTACTCCCCTTTTTATTTACTTTCATTATTTTACAATCTTGAAGTATATGATATTTATCTGCTATTGGTACTTCGATACTTTTATCAGGGATTAATTCAATTAAAGCTGCAGAAACTTGTTTTGTACCGGAAGAAAACTCCTGATAAGCTTGAAGTCTTTTTAATTCTGCATAAACTGGTTTTTTTATATCACCAAATACAGGTATACAAACAAATTGTTGAGATTTTGTAAAAGATGTATTACCATTCATGATGATTGGTTGAAAAAAATCACCTGATGGATTAGATTCAGTAAAGTATGGGGTACCAAAACCATAAGAAGGAATTGTAATTGATGGAACTCTTATCTTCTTTATGCTTTGACTTCCCCTATCAAATAATGATATAATAATTGTATAGTGTCCTTTTACCACATTAAAATCTAAAATCCCATAAGCATAATCATTTTTAGCATTTGATTGTTCATAAGAATTAGCATAAACAGTATCTTTCCAGAATGTCCGATATTTAATAATTCCATTAGTATCCCTGCATTCTATTTCTATGGTTGGATTACTTTCATATTCGCCAAATGGGCTAGTAGAAGTTGTAAAGGTGAGTGCATCATATTGAATTCTGAATGCACATATTACTGTAATAGAGTCTTTATCATAAGCATGAGTAATGGGCTTGCAATCAACAAAGAAAGGTTCGGAATTATCGGGCAAAACTGGATAGAGAGTACTAAATGGTTTACTTATTTGTGAATACACACTATTAATATTAAGAGTACAGATTAATAGCACGCAAGTAAAGAACATATGTAGATTTTTATAAACCATATTCATCTAAATAAGATCTTAATATTATTGCTGCAGCTGTTTGATCTATTCTACCTTTGACGGCTCTTTTCTTTTTGGATATCCCAGAATGAACCATGTGAGATACAGCATCTTTTGAGCTAAACGATTCATCGTGAAAAATAATTTCTGGAATGGCATATTTTTGAAGTTCGACAACGCATTCTGTAATAAATTCCACAATTGAATTTACTTGTCCTTTTGAAGCTTCTGGCATACCAATAATTATAGCTGCAGGATTTTCTTTTTCAATAATCTGAATTATTTTTTGAATAAAGCCCGAAGTTACTTCTATAGTAGTTAAAGGAGTTGTTGTGATATGTAGAATATCACAGACAGCTATTCCTATTCGCTTTTTTCCTATGTCTAAACACATAAGTCTTTTATGTTTAAATCTATCCATTATTATCTTATAACACTATTATATGAAAGAATGCGTCCAATAAAGCATTCAATTATCAATGAAGGGTTTTATGAAAAAGTATATGCTTAAACTACAATTTTTATTTGTGTTACTTTTGGGAAGTTTTGTGTCTACATATCAAATACAAGCACAATTATTTGATATGCTTAAACAAGAATCGAAAAAATTATTACTCAATGATGGAAGTAATTCACTCCCATTTTCTCAAGACGAAGCAGTTAAAGCATTAAAACAAGCTTTAACAAATGGCATACAAAAAGGAACTAGTATCGTTTCTAAGCAAGATGGTTTTTATAAAAACCCAGAAATTATCATTCCATTTCCACAAGATGCAAAAAAAGTTGAAAGTACTCTTCGCAATATGGGATTAGGTTCGGAAATTGATAAAGTTGTCCTTTCTTTAAATAGAGCAGCAGAGGATGCCAGTATATCTGCATTACAAATTTTTATAAATGCTATCACATCAATGACAATCTCCGATGCTATTTCTATCGTAAAAGGTGATAAAACAGCTGCCACTCAATTTTTAAGAAAAACTACATATAATCAACTTCGTTCTGCATTTACTCCTTCTATTAAAAATTCTCTAGAAAAAGTTGATGCAACCAAATATTGGTCGAGTATCATGAATACTTATAATAAAATACCATTTGTTCAAAAAGTTAATCCAGATTTAACTGCATATGTAACTGAAAAAGCTCTAAATGGATTGTTTATCATGATAGCTAAGGAAGAAGAACAAATTCGAAAAGATCCAATTGCTCAAACAACAGAATTATTGAAAAAGGTTTTTGGAAAAAGAAATTAATATGCTTTCCATTGTTTATATCCTCGAATAGCCATAATGCAGTATAAAGCATATAAAGCAGCTGTTGAATATAGACCTTTATTAATAAATAAAAATACATAAACGATGTCTACTAAGATCCAAATTATCCAATTTTGGATCTTTTTTTTTGTTTGCAGATATTGAGCAATAAGGCTTCCACAAGTTAGGGTGCTGTCTAATTCTGGGAATGATGCATCAGTATAAACTCTTAAGAAATATCCTAATACAAATGCACTCAATAGAAATATTATACTTAGAAAAATCATTTCTTTATAGGATGCCTTATTCATCACTTTTTTTTCTACAAATAGATCTTTATTATATGTCCACTGATACCATCCATAGATTGAAATAATGCAAAACAAAATCTGGAGTAAAGAATCAGCATATAGTTTCTCTATCCAAAATAAAAAGCAATAAATCAGAACATTAATAATAGAAATAATCCAACATAGTGGAGATAGTCTTATGGCTAAATAGACACCAAATATTCCTGTGATAATACCAGATATTTCTAAGATTGAATTCATTTACCAGCGATATCCTGCGCCTAGTGCAACATTACCTATAGACCAAGAATGAGTACCCATTACTCTTAAAGAATACATTGCATCTAATATCAGATGATCATCTGGGAAGATCTTGAAAGAAGCACCGACAGAGGTAAACTGCTCTGCTGGCTGAAAACGCCTAATCTCAAATATTGGAATATCTCTAGAAGCGCCCATCGCTTGCTGTATATCTACAAAGAACATAAGCGCTGTTTTTTCAACAGTAGAAAATCCGATTTCAGAATGTATATATGCAAGGTTTTGCCATGCTGAATCTCTAAGAGATAAAGATCCTGAGATTGCAATCCAACTTTTTTCAAAAGGTATATTAATATCTAATCCTATAAGGGCTTCTTTGGATAGACCTCCTAAGAAATCATTGGTAGAATCTAAGGGATTACCTTGATTGGTAGGAACTCTGTACTCTGCCAATAGTGAAGCTATAGTTTTCCCTCTTAAAAAAGTATACATGCCACCAAGTGAACAATAATTTATCAATGTTGTATTCATTTGTTTTCTAATAACCCGATTTCCAATTGAATCCACAGTAAATTTTTCAATTAGAGAATAAGAAGTAAATGGTAGCGAACATCTAACTAATAAATTATCTGTAAGCCCATATTCCGCTTGAACAGATCCATGTATCATACTATTATCAAAAGTATATTTAGTTCTTTGAATTGAATCATATAGAGAACTATTTCTATTGCCATTTCTATCAAAATAACTTGCCCCAGAAGAAGAACCAAAACTACATTTAAGTACGGTTGAACCTTTTTTATAAGTTGTTATTTGAGACAATACAGTAGAGAGTTGACTAAAATAGTTTATAAGAATGAGGAATATTAGTGAGAATAGTTTCATTTTCTTATCTTGCACATGTACATATATTATAGGTTATTAGTCTATTGTTTGACAACATAAACAAATTTTTACAATCTCGCCTTGATTGGAAGCATGTGTTGATTTCAAGTGCGTTAATTGTGTTTATGCTTATTGCAATTCTTACAATTGTAGATACATTTGTAATGCCAAATTATGTACATTCTGTTAAAGAAGTAACAGTTCCTAACTTTGTAGGGAAATCAATTTCTACTGCAAAATTATTATTGCAGCATTCCGGACTATCTATTGCCGAAGTTAGAGAAGTATACAGTGACAAAATAGCTAAGGGAAATATCATAAGTCAATTACCTTTTTCTGGATCTCATGTAAGGGAAGGGAGAAGATTATATTTAACTGTTAGTAAAGGTATTGAAAAAATAGAAGTTCCTTTTTTAACAGGAAAGACGGAAAGAGATGCTCGCTTGCAATTAATGAGCATGGGTTTTCAAGTTGGAGACATTACTTTTGTAGAAAATGATGAAATTCCGAGAGGATTGGTTATCAATCAATTTGTTCCACCAGGTAGTAAACTTCCATATGGTTATTCAATAGGATTTCAGGTTAGCCTTGGTAATTCTGAAATCATAGTACCATTATTGACAGGCTATACTCTTGATGAAGCGAGAGGAATATTATTTGATATAGGCTTATATTTACATTTAATCGAATATATTCCAGGGGATGGTACTTATTCTAGCGGAACAATCATTGAACAAAGTATTCAGGCTGGTGAAACAGCCAGACAAGGTGATTCTTTAAATATAAAAATCGCGAATTAATGAGATTCTATTGAATGCAGATATTCTTCACAATCATTGATAATCTTTTGAACAATTTGATTGATGTCCCCATGTAAGATTCTTGCTCCTGCAGCTTGTTGATGTCCCCCACCTCCATATTTTTGAGCAATCGACCTAACATCGTATTCAGGCTTTGATCTAAGAGAGATTTTTACTTTATCTGGCCATTCTGTGATTAATGCTCCAATTTTTACTCCAGCTAAGCTTAACGTATAATTAACAAAACCTTCTGTTTCTTCTGGTAAATAGTTCTCTAATTGTTGTTTAGTAAGAACAATTAATACAAGATTACCTTCAAGATGAATCTGCAATGAACTTAATGCCATACCTAATAATCGTATAGAATGAGGAGTTTCCGCATTCATAACTTTATCATATATCATTACAGGATTAGCCCCACAATCAATAAGCCATGCTGCAAGTCTCATGATATCAGAAGTTGTTCTTGGATGCCTAAATCCACCAGTATCTGTCATTATACCTGTATACAAAGCTGTAGCTGATTCTACAGATGGAATAATGTCAGATGATTTTGCCATTTCTGAAACTATTTCACAGGTTGAGCATGCTTTAACAATTGAATGCAATCTGTCTGGTATAATAGAAGGTTCAAGATGATGATCTATTAAAACGGTATGTCCTGTAAAATGAGTTAATACATCTTGCACACTTTGCCCTAATCTACTTGCATGATTTAAATCTAGAATACAGAACCAATCTGCAGATGACACTTTGTCTTTTGATGCTTTATCGGATGCTTGATAAAATTCGGTTGTATTAATAAGAAATCGAAGATTTGCTGGAACTGGGCTATGCATGATAATGCAGACTTCTTTTCCAGATGCTTTTAATAGATGATATAAACCAACACAACTACCTATTGCATCACCATCAGGATCTATATGAGAAGTAAGCACTATACTTTTGGCGGATAATAATAATTGCCAAGTTTTATATAATTCTTCTCTGATTTCTGATGTTATATACATGCAATGATACTTTATTATGATTGATTGTCTTTTTCTGTTGGTTTTATCGTATTAGCAATTATATTTCTATGTTGTTCAAGTAATAGTTCTAATGCAGAATGTGCTGCTTCTTGTTCTGCCTGTTTTTTACTTTTACCAATGCCAGTTCCTAATTCTTTTCCATTTACGCTAACTGCAACTTGAAACTGCTTTTCATGGTCTGGTCCTGTTGAATCAATCAAAGAATATTTAGGAGATTCTTTTCCTTCAGATTGAACTAATTCTAAGAGAATACTTTTGAAATTGGTGTCTTTCATCACCATTTCATTTGTTAGGAGGGGTATAAGACGCTCTAAAATGAAATTCCTCGTTATATCCATACCTTTATCTAAGTATATGGCGGCCAATAATGATTCCATTGCATCAGCTAAAATTGTTTCATTACCCTTTTGTAATGACTGATCAGCACTATAACTAAGCATTAAAAACTGCTCAAGATGAAGTTCTTTTGCGCAAAAAGCCAATGATTTTCTGTTAACAAGCCAAGATCTCATTTTAGTGAGCTCACCTTCTTGATTTTGTTCATAATTATCAAAAAGATATTCAGCTACTATCATTCCTAAAATAGAATCTCCCAGAAATTCTAATCGTTCATTAGAGATAACTGGTTTTTCTGTATACACTTGTAAATAAGATCTATGAGTTAATGCTTGTTCATAATATCCAATATTCCCAATTTTAAAACCAATAGAGCGTTCAAATTCAGATCTTTTTTGCTTAACAAGAAAACCAATTTTAGGGAAATCTGGTTTTTTTTTGCTTTTTTTAAACGTTGTTAAACGAAAAAAGTTATCGTAAATCTGTTGAATTATTTCTATTACTGGCTTTTTCATCCTTAGGCTATACTATGTTACTTAATAAAGAAGGTCAAGTATTAAAAAATACTTGACCTAAAAATAATCTTAAAAGTATATATCATTATTCTTCATATGCTTTAAAGCAAATTGAAGCATTGTGTCCACCAAAACCAAAAGTATTACTGATTGCAGCTTTAATTACTTTTTTAACAGGTGTATTTGGTGTATAATTCAAAGTACATTCTGGGTCTGGAACTTCATAATTAATTGTAGGAGGAACCATAGAATGTTTAATTGCCATTAAGGTAGCAATAGCTTCTATTGCTCCAGCAGCGCCTAGGAGATGGCCAGTCATAGATTTTGTAGAGCTAACTGCAAGATTAAATGCATGTTCTCCAAAAACCTGAATAATTGCAGCAGACTCATTTTTATCATTGTGATAGGTTGATGTACCATGTGCATTGATATAATCAATATCGTGGGGCATTAAACCAGCATCTTTTATAGATAATTGCATTGATCTAACAGCACCTTCTCCTCCAGGAGCAGGCTGAGTAATATGAAATGCATCATCAGTTAATCCAAATCCAGCAACGATACCATAAATATTTTCGGCACCGCGATTTAAAGCATGCTCTAATGTTTCGAAAACCATAACTCCACTACCTTCCCCCATAACAAATCCATCTCTACCAGCATCAAAAGGACGGCTAGCAGTCATAGGACTATCATTTCTAGTAGAAAGTGCTTTCATGGCATTAAATCCACCAATACCCATTGGGCATACTACAGCTTCACTTCCACCAACTAGCATTACATCTGCATCTCCACGTTGCATAATCATCAAAGCGTCTGCAATTGCATGACTAGAAGTTGCACAAGCAGAAACAGTTGCATAATTTGGTCCTTTTAATCCATAACGAATTGCAACATGTCCTGCTGCAATATCAGAAATCATCATAGGAACAAAAAAAGGAGATATTCTATCTGGAATGCCATCTCTATCAAATAAGTTTTTTTGTTGATGATGATATGTCCACATACCACCAATTCCAGAGCCAATAATAACACCTGCTCGATTTTTATCGATCAAGTCCATATTGATTCCTGAATCTTCAATTGCCATTACAGATGCACTGATAGCAAATTGAGAAAACAAATCCATTCTTTGTGTTTCTTTACGGTTTATATGAAGCAAAGGATCATAATCTTTAACTTCGCAGGCAAATTTTGTATCAAAATGCTCGGCATCAAAACGTGTAATTGGCCCTGAACCGCTTTTGGAATTCATCATTCCTGTCCAATAATCCTTTGCCGTATTTCCAATTGGAGTAACTGCACCTATTCCCGTGACAACAATAGTAGGATAATTATATAGTGGCATATAGCCTCAACGAATATTCAATGAATAAAGCATAATTGCTTGATGTATATATAGCAAGCTTCAATAATATTAAAGTTAAAAAAGCCACTTCACCTTTTTTTGAGGATAAGTGGCTGATTCAAGAGTATTGTTTGGAATTATAATTCCAAAAATTATCGATTGTTAATCGCAATGAAGCAACCAATTAGGCAGAATGTGACTCTAAATAAGAGATCGCATCACCAACTGTTTGAATCTTTTCTGCATCAGAGTCTTCTATAGTGATATTAAATGCTCTTTCGAATTCCATAATAAGTTCTACGGTATCTAAAGAGTCAGCACCAAGATCATTTGTGAAAGATGCAGCTGGATTAATTTGGGATTCTTCTACACCCAATTTAGTTACGATAATTTCTTTTACTTTGTCTGCAACGGCAGCCATGAGAATTACCTCAGATAGTTTAAGAATGGATTGAATTGATTACATAGCTAATCCGCCATCAACGCACAAAACTTGTCCGGTGATATAGGATGATTCTTCACTTAGGAAAAAAGAAACAACAGACGCTATTTCTTTTGGCTTAGCAGATCTTTTTAATGGAATTTTATCTGCGAAAGCTTTTCTTTGTTCTTCATTTAATTTTTCGGTCATATCTGTTTCTATATAACCAGGCGCGATGCAATTTACTAAAATATTACGAGATGCAAGTTCTTGAGCAAGTGATTTAGTTAATCCTATCATTCCTGCCTTAGAAGATGAATAGTTCACTTGTCCTGCATTACCACGTAAACCAACTATGGAGCTAATATTTATTATTCTTCCAGATCTTTGACTCATCATGGGTCTTGAAACTGCTTTACTACAAAGAAAAGCACCTTTCAGATTTGTATCTAAAACATCATCCCAATCTTGTTCAGACATACGCATTAGCAAAGTATCTTTGGTAATACCTGCATTATTTACTAATCCGTCGATTCTACCTTTAA
>JALRHN010000084.1 GCA_023259575.1 Candidatus Kapaibacterium sp.
ATGAAGAATGCATTCGACTTTGGTTTTGACTATTCAATCCAACAATCTGGTGGTATGATGAGATATGACACCGCATTTGCAATTGCACCAAGTGGAGCGAATACAAATGTAACATTCCCATCTCAGGACTTATTCCCATTTGCTGGGTCAGATCAAAAATTTGATACTATCCTAACGGCTTATCCTTCTTCTACAAATCCAGTTGGTGGTGTTGTAAATTCTCAAGGATTCTTAGCTGGTTCTATTTATAATAATGGCCCTGGAGACTATACTTTAGAATTCCTTCCAGGTGGAGATACAACAATCACTGCATTAGTTGGAACAGCTCAAACTCCAAAAACATTTACAACTAAATATTTAAATGTAAGAGTTATAAATAATTATAATTATAAGCGCCCAGCAGATTTAAATTCTAGTGATTCTACCACAGTAATCAACAATAATTATCTTACTCACTTTACAGATACCAGCGCAGTAAGGACTGCTATGCCTGTATCCAAAAAAGTACCAATAGGACAATTCAATATTGCTACAGCAGGTTTTGTGAATGGTCGTGGTACTGCAAATACAGTAACTTCACGTCGTGATCAATCTTCTGGATTGGTAAGCCAAGGTAAATACCTATTATCAGCTAATAATGGAACTGATTATATCGATTTTGTTCATGTTATTAATGTTGATGGTAATTTCTTTGGTTTAGACTATGTGAACAAAGGTTATGGCGCTGATACAAGAGCAAGACTTTGGGACACAATTCCAAACATTCCTTCTAAAGACTTTGCAGCTGGTGATAAAGTAGTATTACGTACATTTGGTGGTGCGGCTGGTTTCCCTATGCCAGGTGCTAAAATCAGAGCTAAAGTAATACCATCAGTACCATCTACAGAATTATATACAGATCAAATGCTAGAAGATGTAAAGATAGTACCAAATCCATACTATGTTAGCCATCAAGCACAAAGATCACCTTATGATGCAAAACTGTATTTTACACGTTTACCAAAAGATTGTAAAATCACAATATTTACTCCTTCTGGTGAAATAGTAAGAACATTAACTCATAGCCAGCTAACACCTGAAAATAATGACCGTTATGGTATGGATGTGTGGGATCTCCTCACAAGTAATCGCCAACGTGTTGGAAGTTCAGTGTATATCGCGCAAGTAGAAACACCAAATGGTGCAAAAGCATTTATAAAATTTGCCGTAGTTGTCGGCGGATTCCGCGTTATTCCTGAATAATTAAATGTACACCCAAAGGAATCGAAGAGTTATTTCTCTTCGATTCCAAGGGAACAACAATCAAACAATCCAATAACGAAGATTTTAAAAGGAGAATATCCATGAAAATAATTAGACAAATTTTAGCACTTGCTTTGATTACATGTTCTTTGCCAATAATGATGATAGCGGAAGACAATGTGTCGGGCTCATCAGGTGGTGATTTTCGCAAGGTTGGTGCGGCTGGTGCACAATTCCTCAAGATTGGAGTTGGTGCCCGCGCTACAGCATTAGCAGGAGCTTATGGCTCTTTGACTAATGATGTGACAGCAATGTATTGGAATCCTGCAGGGATATCTGATATTAGTGGTATGGCTGCTAATATATCATATACTCAATGGTTTGCAGGATTTTCACATAATTTCGCAGGTTTGGTTTTACCTTTAGGTGAATCATACCGTTTTGGTGTAAGTCTTACATCTTTTTCTAGTGGAAATATTCCAATTACAACCCTAGAAAAATCCAATGGAACCGGTGCATCGTATTCAATTTCAGATTTTGCATTCGGAGCAACATTCGGAGGCTATATTACCAATGAATTCGCATTTGGAGCATCTTTAAAGTATATTCAAAATTCTTTCGCATCCTTAGCATCAAGCGGAATGGCTTTTGATATAGGTACTTTATACAAAACAGATTATAAAGATACCCGTTTATCTTTTTCAATTTCTAATTTAGGTGGACAGCAAAATTATACTGGAGCTGATCTAACTAGACAAGGTAAAATTGTTAGTGAATTGTCTTCAAGTCCTTTAGAACAACAATTATTAACAAATCCTTATAATTTACCATTGATTTTCCGTGCTGGTTTATCTACAGATATTACAGCATTTATTGATGGTGTAGATAAATTAGATGCAGATGCAGAACACCGTATTGTAGGTGCATTACAATTTGAAACATTGTCTGACACTCCAGAAATGTTATCCTTTGGTGCAGAATACACATGGAAGAACTTGCTTTCTTTGCGTGCTGGCTACAGATATGGCCATGATTCATTTAATTTTGCTGGTGGCTTAGGAATCAAATATGTTGGCGGTGGTTTTGATGGTCAAATTGACTATTCCGCAAACCCAGCTACAAATATTGGATTAGTTCATCGTATCAGCGTTGGCGTAAAAATGGATTAATTCATGTGAATTGTATCTTTAGGCCATGATGAATTTTGTATATTTATGCCGTTGGGTTTTCTCGACGGCATTTTTTTATGTAGGAGCAGTTTTGAAATATCTAATTTTTATAAGTCTGTACTTTATTACAAGCTATAGTTATTTCTTGGCAAACGATATTAATATGTCAATTGATATCGTCCAATATGCCTCAGCAGACTCCTTAACCGAGTGTAAAATTCACTATTCATTTGCTGATACAGCAATGAGATATATTACTAAAGTTGAAGGATATTCTGCTTCAATATTATTTCAGTTGCAGTGTACCGATTTACGTGCAAATAAAAAGATTTCTAAAGAATGGATTGTAGATAATATTTCCCAAAAACCCATTGTGCTACATGAAAAAGATATGATTGGTAGTACATCAATATTTTTATCTCCTGGGAATTATACATTTACTGTTCATGCAAAAGATCTGAACGATACAAATAGAATATTTATTTCTTCACAAACAATCGGGGTTAAATCGTATAGTTCTAAAAATATTCAGATATCCGATCCATTATTTGCAATTGCAATAGAACCAATTCAGAATGATGCACCTTCAAAATGGTCATCTCAATTTACTAGAAATGGTTTGTCAATTATCCCTAATCCTACTCTCGAACTAATTGGATTAAATCCTAGCTTGCAAGTATATTCAGAGATATATCATTGCTCATTGCAAGATTCTATTGATATTCATTATCAAATTCTAGATGCAGCAAAAAGAGAATTAGTAACAATACCATTAATCAGGACTACAATCGCAACTTCACAAACAGAGCAAGTGATTATTCCTTTAGATGGTTTGGCAAGCGGTGTATATTATCTTAATATGAAAGTATTATCTCGAAAGCAAAAAGATTCTGCATCTGTAGAAAAGAGATTCTATGTAATTAATCCAGAAATGCCTCCAGAAATTGCAGCTACTTTTTCTGAAGATGAATTATTCCAACAAAGTGAATTTTCAACCTATAGTGAATATCGAATTAAAGAGGAATATGAAAAGGCAAAATGTCTTGCAAATTCATCAGAAATAGCATTGTTCGAATCATTAACTCTTCTAAATGCTCAACAAAAATTTATGTATAGATTTTGGAAAGAAAGAGATCCAAATACTGATACACCTATAAATGAACGTTTAGAAGAATTTAGAAAAAGTGTAGAATATGCGAATTCCTTTTTTTCATGCCCGCAATACTCAGAAGGATGGAAATCTGAAAGAGGTAGAGTAATGAGAAAATACGGTAAACCTACCCAAGTTGATAGAAAATATATGGGCAATTCATCTAGGCCATATGAAATATGGTTCTATTCTGAAATTCAAGGTGGTGCAACATTTAATTTTGTTGATATGAAAGACATCAATAATCATATTCTCGTTCATTCAACAGCAATTGGTGAACTAAGAAATGATAATTGGTATAATGAATTTGCTAATACAGATTCAAATAATGCAGCAGGAACTAATACAGGTGTTCCAAGATAAATGAAAAATATATTCATACTATTTCTCTTTAGATCTATTGGCATTTTTAGTGCAATGTTATCTTGTTCTCTCAGAAATAAAGTAGGATCTTTTATTGGATATGTTCTTAGAATATTGAGTAAAAAAAGAGAGAGTATTACTTTTAACAATATAAAACATGCATTTCCATATAAAGATAATCAAGAATATAGTCGTCTTACAGCACTGTCTTATCAAAATCTTGGCATTGTATTATTAGAAATAAGTGCAATGCCTTTTTTAAGTGATGTTAAGATAAAGTCAATGATGTCTTTTCCTAATATAGACATTGTCCATACTTTATTACAAAAAGGTAAAGGCATCATATTAATTTCAGCACATATTGGTAATTGGGAGCTACTTGCTTATGCTGCAGGATTAGTAATGCAACAGTCAGTATTGTTGGTTGCAAAAGAACAAAGAAATCCGCTTATACATAAAGCTATAACATCATTAAGACAGCGTGCTGGAAATCGAACCGTCTCTATGGAAAAAGCTGCAAAACCTTTGATTAATAGCTTAAAAGAGAATAAACCAATAGCCTTATTAGTAGATCAAGCTGCAGACCCCAAAAAAGATGTTTTCTTGCCTTTTTTTGGAAGAAAAGCAGCCGTTTTTGAAGCTCCTGCATCGCTAAGCTTAAGATATGATGCGCCTTTAGTGCTCTGTATTCCGCATCGAGATAACTATGGACACTATACAGTAACAATGAAAGAAATTAAATCTGATGATTTGTCTTTTAGTAAAGAAAATGTATTTGAATTAACACAAAGACATCTGAAAGAATTAGAATATGCAATCGAACAAGCCCCTGAACAGTGGACTTGGCAACATAATAGGTGGAAATATGAGGCCTAATCCTGTTTTTGTTTTAATTCAAACTGGTTTTATAGGTGATATTGCATTAGGATTGTATTCTGCTTCTTTACTAAAAGAATCAATTCCATCGTGTATCATTGTTTTTGTAACAATTCCTATAGCAGAAGATTTAGTTATACATGCACAACACATAGACCATACAGTGATTTATGATAAAAGGGGAAAGCATAAAGGAATCAGGGGAATATTACAAATAGCTCATGAACTTATAAAATATACACCTGAAGCAATATTTTGCATCCATAGGTCTTTTAGAACAGCATTATTATCTGTTTTAACTCAATGTACACATCGAATTGGTTTTACAAGTTCTCCAGGTTCATTCCTTTATTCTCAATCTGTAGAGTACAGAAAAAATTGTCATGAAATTGAAAGAAATCAGGATCTCATTGAATCATATATTAAAGAAGTGAACTTAAAGAAGACAACTCCTATTATTACTCAAGATCATAATGTTACTGTAGATATTGATTCTGAGCATGGAATAATTGTTATCGCACCAGGAAGCGCATGGAATACTAAAAGATGGCCTGAAATCCATATAAGCACTTTAATTAATTCACTTATAGAAAAAACAGAATATTCAATTGTATTGATAGGCTCTAAGCAAGATAAAGATCTATGCGAATCTTCTATTCCATTTGAACATACAAGAATTCATAATGTTGCCGGTTTATTATCACTAACTCAAACAGTTTCTCTATTATCAATATCCAAAGTATTGATTTCTAATGATAGTGCACCTGTTCATTTGGCATCTTTAGCACATTGTCCTACAATAGCTTTATTTGGGCCTACTCATCCTGCATTTGGTTTTGGACCACTAGCATTAAACTCATTAATTATCCAAAAAGATCTTCCATGTAGGCCATGTTCTATTCATGGCCAAAAAGAATGTCCATTGCAACATCATGCATGCATGCAGACAATACAACCTCAAGAAGTATATACAAAAGTCCTTGAAATAATATCAAATACCCAAAGCCACCCTAGAAATCCGTAGTTTTGCATAAAGATATTCAGACATGAGCATATATATGAAAAACGCAAGACCATCCAATAAGAATACAAAATCACAGAAGCCAAAAAGAAGTCCAGGCCCAGGAGCAAGAAAACAAACTGATAGAGAACTTGCTACTATCAAGAAAACAAGAACAACTATCGCAAAATCTCGTGCAGCAGACTCAACAGAAGCTCCTAAAAGGAAGGCATCTGATAGATCATTCCATGCAAAGAATACAAGTTTTAAAAAGAAAACTTCATCAACTGCAACAAGCTCCAGAGGTCGTTCTGCAAGTGCATCCAAAGAAGGAGTGCGCATAAATAAATATCTTGCAGATGCTGGGATTGGAGCACGCAGAAGTGTAGAAGAATTAATTTCTGGTGGATTAGTAAAAGTAAATGGAAAAGTCGTTACAGATTTATCTACACGAATATTTTTAGAAGATTTTGTGACAGTAAACGGTGAGCCAATAACAGATAGAAAATTTTTAACATATTTTCTTTTAAATAAGCCCAAAGATATTATCACCACTTCCTCTGATGAATTAGGCAGAGAAACTGTATTAGATATTGTAAGAAGTAAGTATAGAATATTTCCAGTTGGTAGATTGGATCGTAATACCACAGGTGCATTACTCATTACAAATGATGGAGATTTAGCATATCGTTTAACCCATCCAAGTTATGAAATACCAAGAGAATATAAAGTAGGATTAGATAGGGAATTAGACTTTAAAGACGCTAGAAAAATAAGCCATGGTTTAGAGCTTGAAGATGGAAAAACAGGAGCATGCGAAGTAATTATTGATGTTAAAGATCATACCAAAGTTACGATGATGATTAAAGAAGGGAAAAATCGAGAAGTGAGAAGAATCTTTGAAAGTTTAGGTTATGATGTTAGACGCTTAGATAGACGTAGATTCGCAACATTATCTACAAGTGGTTTAAAAAGAGGGGAATATCGTCAGTTAACTAAAACAGAAGTTCGTGAATTAAGAAGTCTTGTCGGGCTAGATTTAGTGTTTTAATCAATTTGCTTTTGGAAAAGCATGAAGTATAGACTATTCAGTCATGGTATAATATTTATACTCTTTATAGGGATAGTATTGAGTATACCCAGTTATACTGCTTTTTCTCAAAAAACGGTACTTTTTAAAGGCACAGTAACCGATTCAGAAACATTAGAACCACTAAAATTCGTTACAATTAGATTAATTGGTGTGGTAAATAAAGCTGCAGTTACTTCTAAAGAAGGTACATATCTTCTTAGGGTACCAAAAGGGGAATATGATATTACATATAGCATGGTTGGTTATACATCTGAAAAAAAACATATATCTATTGTTGCAGATACTCTGATACAGAATGTAGCTTTACAAAGATCATCATTTAGGTCTGCAGAGATCATCGTATCAGCAGAAGATCCAGGGGTAAAATTGATGAGAAGTGTCTTGCAAAAAAAAATGCAATGGACAGATTCTCTAAAAAACTACACATATATGCTGTATACAAAATTTGTAGTAAGTGCAGATACTGTCACTGCGGGAAGAAATAGTGGTAGAAATGATACAAGTATATTTTCTATTCTTGAATCATATTCAAAAGGATATTTTGAAAAACCAGATAAATATTTCAATGAAATTATTCAAAAAAGACAAACTGCAAATATTCCTCCACAAGCAAATTTTGTAGCATTTGGAACAAATTTAAATGTCTATGATGATAAAATATCCTTCTTTAATGAAGATATTTTTACTCCATTTCATCCAAATGCACTTGATTATTATGAATTTACTTTGGTAAAAACTTTTCAAGATGATACTAAAGAAATAGCAGAAATTCGCGTTGAACCTAAATCAGGGCAAAGAAGACTTTTTAATGGAACGATTAATATCGATAAACAAGCCTTAATCCCTTTATATGTTGATTTAAAGCCTAATAGAGCTGTAAAACTACCCTTTGATGCTTCTTTGCATGTTCAACAAACGTTTATAGAGATTGATAGTCATTATGCAATGCCATCTAGTTTAAGAATCTTTAGTAGCCTAAATGCAGAAGTCTTATTTCTGTTTGCCCCTAGACTAGACATATCAATAGAAAATGTAGCATATGAATATGAAATTAATACTGAAATTCCCCCGGAAAAATTTGATCAAAGAAGAGTTGAAATCAATGATAAAGCAAATTCTTTTGATTCAATATTTTGGATTGAAAAAGCTATTCTTCCTTTAAAACCAGAAGAAACCGCTGCATATATTCAAATTCAACAGGCTTTAGAAGATCCAGATTCTACTGCTACAAGTGCTTTTAATTCATTGTTTGGTGATATTTCTGCATTCTTTAATCGATTGGCTCAAAGACCATTTACTGGTTTTGAAGATATGTTTAGATATAATAGAGTTCACGGAGTATATGGTGGAATAGGTTTGCAGTTCCAACATAGCCATAATGCAGAATCTGGAATAAAACTTGGATATGGACTCTCAGATAATTATCTGTATACAGAAGCTTTTTATAGGCAATTTCTCAATGAAACAAAAAAGTACTTAATAGAATGTAATGCTTACAGAAAACTATCCAGACGTGATAATCCATATGTAGTAGGACAATCAGGCATAACAAGCCTTTCTGTTTTATTTAAAAGTGATTATGGTGATTATTATTATAATCAAGGTGCCGAATTGTCATTTGAATATGGATGGGGACAATTAAAATTTTTAAGAAGAGAAGAATTTATACGTCCATCAGCTATAAAATTTAGTATTAAAAGAGAATTTCATTCATCTGCACACGTAAATACACAATTCGCATTATTTGCTCCTTCGGAATCGTCTTTTAGGGATAATCCACCAGTATTATCTGGAGAATATACCATTGCTTCGGCTGAATTCAGAATGAATTTTACTCCTATACGGCGGATTTCTACAGCAGGATTTATAATTTCTGGACAATATGCAATACCTGGATTAAGTGCAAAAAGTTATTCGCAAAGCACATTCCAAGCATTTCTAAGAACTGTAACATTGCCTTTATGGCGATTAGATGCTAGAATCTCTGGAGGATATTCTTGGGGAGATATTCCACCACAAAAATTCTTTTCCTTAGAATCTTCAATTGCTTCTACTGCTGGAGATGGAGTGTTTAGGGGCATGAATGTAAAAGAATTCTATGGAGATAGATATGCAGCACTTTCTCTTGAACACAATTTTGGTGAAGTAATTCCAGGAGTGCTTAGAATACCTAGTATTGCTTCTTTTGGTATCGAATTTATTCTCACTGGAAGCATTGGATATACAGAGTTTTCTCGTAATGCTTTAGTTATTAAACCATTACCTTCTACTTCTACTACAAATGATATGTATTATTATGAAGCAGGAATAGCTTTAAATAAAATATTTCTTTTTTTTAGATGTGATCTATCAGGTAGATTTA
>JALRHN010000085.1 GCA_023259575.1 Candidatus Kapaibacterium sp.
AATTGAAGAAACAACATCAACAGTCGATACAGAATCATTAGAATATGAAGATAATGATCCGTCTGGTACATATATATATGAAAAGCCTGGAAATATGGGTGGCAAGCAAGAGTTAAGAATTACAGGTAATACATGGATTAGTAAATTGACATTAACAACAGGCTTTGGGGAATCTTATGATGATGAACAGACAATGTATTCATCAGGAACTGTAGATGGAAAAAAATTAATGGATGAAACAGGTTATGTGCAAGTTGGAAGATTATGGAAAAATGCAAATAAAAGATGGGCAGTTGATTTTGCAGGCTCTTCAGGAGAAATAACCTTGTTTAAGGAGTAATATGATAGTTACAAAAGAGTTAAATGAAAAAAATGTAGAAAGGAGTGATTTATATACATTTTTTGCTAATTATTCATTCGAAAAAAAATACTTCGACTTGTTAGGAGTGCCCGAGATAGAAAAAATAGAATTTATTGTAAATAAAATTATCAGAAGATTGAGTGTTATTAATGATTTAAATAAAGTAATTGCATTATATAGAAATAAAGAAATTGTTTGTTTACTTGGTATTGATACAAATAATTTTCATTCTTTACACTTTGGAAGAGATATTATTGAAATAGGTCCGATTTACATTGATAAGACGATAGATATTACAGAGTTAAAAGAAAGTGTTGAAGATATTATATGTAAATATTTATATTCAAAAGACAATCCAATACTGAAGAGTAAAATTGATAATGAAGATGTTAAATCGAATCAATTATTATTAGAACTTGGATACTTACAACTTGCTTCCACTGTTAAAATGCTTTATAATCATAATGAATGTCATGAAATATTTCTTGATCAATATAATTCAAGAAGTAAAATGAATGTAAAAGAATTTGAAATAGAAGATGTAAAAGATAATCTGGATAAAAATAATTATGATTTTCTCATAGATCAGCATTACTTAAGTTTACACTTTTCCATCTATAATTCATTTTTTCATCCAAAGCTCACAAAATCGCTTTTTAAAAAATGGTTTGATACATTTACAAAGCAAAAAAACAGTCATATTATACAGATTAATACAAAAAACAGACATCAATGTATTGGGATTTCTTGTTTTCAAGGACCAATAGAAATTGCAGGTAGATCTATTTATTCTAGGGAGCTTACTATTATTGATAAAGAGTTTAATGGCATGGGTTTAGCTGGTAATCTATATAATAGAATGATTAATCTAACACAAACGTTTATTGAGGGTTGCCCATTAATTGAGAATACTAGAAATATAGCTTTAAATGAGAGATGTGGGTTTCAAAAGGTACAAGTAAGAAATCACTTTGTAAAAGGGATTTAAATTAAATTATATATTACTATTAATAAATAATTGAAGTCATATAGTCTTTATCCTAAATAGTATAATCATATTCGATTAAGCAAGGCTTATAATGACAGAACTAAAATATGCTACATAATTCTCAATGTTCGATATCAATTTATCAGATATGTAAAACAAAGCTACTTCTTCTGGTTTTTATTTGTTTTAGCTCTTGTAGTAATAATCATGATTCTCCAAAAGTTTCATTTTATTATTGGAAAACAGAATTTAAGCTATCAAAAGTAGAGAGGGAAGTCATAAAAAATAATCATGTTGAAACATTATATATACGATACTTTGATATAGGATTAAAAGATAATACAACAATTCCAATTGCGCCAATACATTTTATTCAAAAACCTGAGATCCAAATTGTACCAGTAGTCTATATTAAAAATGAAGTACTTATTTCATCGGTAAATGTACAAAAACTCTCACAAGACATCATAAAATTGATACAAAACATATCTAATTATCATAAACTTACATATAAAGAAATTCAATTAGATTGTGACTGGACCTTAGAAAGCAAATTCAATTACTTTAAACTGATAAATCTATGTAAAAAGTTAAGTAATAAGACAATATCAAGTACAATTAGATTGCATCAAGTCAAGTTTTCCTCTAGAACAGGTATACCAAATGTAGATAAAGGTGTGCTTATGTATTACAATATGGGAAAAATTAGTGCTGATACATTAAATTCAATTTATGATAGAGATATAGCGATTAGATACATAAAAAAACTATCACAGTACCCTTTAGAACTTAATATAGCATTGCCAATTTATTCTTGGGGAATTCATATCAGGAATAATAGAGTAATTGGATTAATTAATAAGATTAAAAAGAAAAGTTTTATCTCAGATTCAAACTTTACATTGCAACAGAATAATATTCTATTAACTAAAACTAGTATTCTGAAATCAGGATTTTTTTTCAAAAAAGGGGATAGAATAAAGATTGAATCAGTAAGTACAATAGATATTGAGAAAATGATTGCTGATTTATCAGATCATGTAAAAAATCCGCCTAAAGAAATAATCTTTTTTGACCTTGATGATAATAATGTAGATGGGTATAATTATGGGCCAGTATTTCAAACAATGTGTAATACTTTTTAGCGTATTTACTACTTCTTGTATTGTAATAATCATTGCATGTAGTGGTATAGACTTTACTTACTATTCTCATTTTTCCCCAGAAGTTTCAGATATAGATTCTTCCTTTGAACCTATGTTCATTTCAGAAGATCTTTTCTATAATTATTCTCATTTTGAATATTATTCAAAGCGATTCAATACTAATATCATAGATGAATGGAGAGGATATTTAGAAGATAGAATACCTATTAAAGAAATAGAATTTTTCTTATTAGATAATAATTCTACAAAAGAAATAAATGAACTATATGCTAATGTGCAAAATTCTAATAAATCTGAAATATTGAATGGTAGGTTTTCTGTTATTGATTCGAAGGTAAAAGGATTCATTCAATTCTTATACTATGCCAAACAGATTGAAGCAATATCATTGCAGCAATTGGATGAATGGGATATAGAACAGGGAATAAAAAGGAATCATGCTAGCCCAGAAATTATAGCAGAACTTGAAAATCGATATCATGTAGAAACAGATCCTTTTTTAAAAAATAGATATTGGTTTCAGGTAGCTAAAGCAAAATTCTATAGTATAGACAAAAGTAGTGTTATATCATTCTTTGATAAAACAAAACAAACAGTCAGTAAAAATAACTTATACTACAGAGCTCTATCTTATGTTGCTGGAGCACATTATGAACAACATAACTATACACTCTCTAATTATCTATACAGTATTGTATATTATAATTGTAAAGAAATGCGTTCAATTGCAGCATATAATTTTCATCCTCAAGAACAAAGCGATTTTGATAGCTCATTACAATTAGCTTCGAATAATAATGAGAAAATTGCTTTGTGGACCTTATATGGGTACTATGCCGACGAGTTGAAAGCCATCAGAGAGATTTCTAAATTAGATACCAAGAATGAACATTTAGATTTCTTACTGGCACATTTTATTAATAATGAAGAAAAGCGCTTAAACTCTGAAGCAGAATTTAAAAATGCAACAGAGTATAAAACAGTGCTAAAAGAAAATGTAAATCCAGAGGCAGTTTTATTAATTGATTCTATTGCTGGACAAGAAAATACAAGCAGACCTTTTCTTTGGTATATGGGGGCAGGTTATTTTCAGATATTAGCTGGTAATTACAAATTAGCTGATATATATTTAGAAAAATCATCAAAACTGATATCAAATAAACCTCTGGCGGTAAATCAGATTAGACTATTACAATTAGTAAATAATATTCTAAAAATTGATAGTATTACTAAGAAACATGAAGATAAGCTAGTTTCTGAACTAGATTGGCTTTATAATAAATGTCCTAATGATAGTATAAAATCATTTAGATATAATCATACTGTTTCTTGGAGTAAAAATTATTTGTCGTCTTTATATAAATCTCAAGGAAATCATGTCTTTAGCGAATTATTAGGTCCATCTACAAACTATTATATCAAACAAAATAATATTGATGATATGATTGAATATCTAACTAAAAAAGATATGTCTAATTGGGATAGTATTCTTATAGGTCAATATGCATTTACATTATCTGATATATATGATTATGCATCCATTAGGAGTGCATATCTACACTCTGACAATCTGGATAAGGCTCTATATTTCATGGAGTTATCTCAGCACTCCAATGATACATTAGATTGCGATCCTTTTCTTGGTAGAATTAAAGATATCTATCATTGCAGTGAAAGCAATGCCCCACATATCAGATTTACAAAACGTGACTTATTAATACAGATGAAGAATCTTCAATCCTTGATAGCGAAAGGAGAAAGAACATATGAACATTATCTTGCATTAGGAAATGCATTCTATAATATTTCTTATTTCGGGAATTCTAGGGAGTTCTACTTTAATCCGATTATCAATAATTATGGAATATATATTGATCCATTATATAAATCGTGGCTTCTAAATTCATCAATAGCGAATGCATATTATAATAATGCATTACAAGTAGCTCGCAATAATGAGCAGAAAGCACTTTGTGTATATATGATGACTAAATGTGAAAGAAATAATTTCTATACAGAAAGATATTATGAAGATGGGTTTATAAGGGATTCTTACAATCAAGACACAAATTATTTAGCATGGAATGGTTTTGTTAAGCTAAAAAATGAATATTCACATACTTCATTCTATAAACAAGTAATACAAGAATGTGGATATTTTAAATCATACCTTAGCAAAAGATGATATAAGCAAATATTAATAACTTGATATCATTATGATGCTAGAGATCTATATTTGATTTAAAACTCATGAAGATTTATCTATAATAATCAGAATGCAACTCATCATATTTCTCATATCGTAATATTGTCTTGATATTTTCTTTTTCTATATATGTTAATTCATTTTTAACATTCGTAGAAAGTGGTATATACCATGGCTGAGACTCAAAATAAATGCGTAATGGCCTTTTCTTAAATGCATATCCATGCTTTGCAAAAATTATATTTCTTAATAACATTAAATCATTTCCAGATAATCTCTCGGCTTCATAAGGATTAATTATCCTAATGCATGGATTAATATCATATACGTGCTGTGAAGGATTCTCAATTGCATCATATAGCCAACTATATTCACTTCTCATTCTTATATGTCTAAACAATGAAATATCATTTCTTATGGAAGTTCTTTCCATTGATATCATTGGATCATAATTAAAATATCTTTTCTTTAATGATAGATTTCTTTCCTTTAATATGATGTCTTTATATGCTAGCCAAGTACCCCTGATCATCGATGTTCTGCTATCGATAAATAAATGATATGTTCCGTCATATTGCTCCCTGCCAGGCTCTACCAATATTATTTCATATCCATTATCTGTCTCTTGAATTGTCCCTTTTAATGGTCTGACTGTGCCTGCAATTATACTTATTCCGTCTACTCTATTTTCTTCTATATGCTGTATTGATATATTTATCTTGTCCTCAATATGCCATGGTTGCCTGCCATCATCAAATAGATAATCATTCATATATGATTGTGGTACAGTAAATGACCCTACCCAATGTCCAATAATATCCTCTTTACTATGCACTCTTTTTGAAGTGAAATTATCATTTTCTGGATACGAGTATTGTTCTATCATAGAATCTAATTCTTTCTCTGCCCTTGCATTCTTTTTACGAATCATTGTATCACAAGACTCAAGTAATATCAATGATGTAATTAATAGTAGTAATCCTAATTTCATAATTATCCCTCATAATGTATAGTTCCCACAAATTACATCATATAGATTTGATAGATATTACACATTAAATACCTAGTATGTATGTATACCCTGATTTATTCTTTCATGTGTAATTGTAAAGACAATTCTATGTCTTGAAATGATTTATATCCATTAGCAATTATTGTATATTTTCCGTCTTTGCTTAATAATAAAGCTGGGAATGATTGAATACCTAATTGTTCTGCTCTTTTAAATTCTTTAATTGCTGCTTCTTTATACTTTTTATTTTTCATCTTTAATAAAAATTCTTTTTCAGGAATTAAAAATTGTTTTGCTAGTTCTAGATATGATTCATCTTTAGCCATATCTATTCCTTTAATATATATGTATTTATGTAATTCTTCTATAAAAGATAATAAGGATTCAGGCTTCATTTCTTTGCAAATCATTATTGCAATGGAAGGTTGTACAGAAGTCATAATTCTAGAAGAATCAAGCATCACAGTATCGATAAAATATCGACTAAATTCTGCCCCTGTATGTTGAGTAACTATTGCTGTTGCCTTTTTTAAGAAAGGAGCTTTTTGTTTGATTGGACCTATCTGATCTTCAGTGATCATTTCACCACATACGGTTTCAATTGATAGTGCATCTTTATAGGATGAAGCAATTTTTGAAATCACTGGCGAAAACCCATAACACCATCCACATAAAGGATCGAATACATATATTAGTGTCGGTTTTTTACTAGATTTTTGAGCAAGAGATATATTTATATTGCTTGTAAAAAACAATAAAGAAATAAATAATAGAATAAAGAAATTCATATTTAATCAACAAATGATATTAATTGAAAATAAATCAGAAATAAAGAAATTCATAATAGGATCATTTCTTTTAATTTGTGGCATCGCTATTTTTGTTGGAAGCTTAATAATGTTTGGTTATTGTGTTGCACCTACATTATTTACAATATTGCCAACCAAAGATTTGGCTGGAATGGTAAATCAAGCTATCCTGATTAAATTTAGAATATTGCAAGGTATATCTATTTTAATGATGCTTGGTGGATTTATTATATGTAAAAATAAATTTATTCCTAAAGAAAGAAATATACATATAGCATTCATCAGTTTTATTATGATTCTATTTCTTTTTTATGGAATATATATTCATAATACAATGTTTACTCTTGCCCAATCAATAACTAGTTTTGATACTATTGTAGAGCATGAAAAGGCTCTAATTCAACAATTTAGACAATATCACAGATATTATTCAGCAACTGCATTGTTAGCAGCAAGTTTTGGCTTGGGGCTTACATTATATCATCTATCAATATTAATTATTTCTGGTAAAGAAATAACAATTAAGGATTAATGATTATCGGCATATGATAATATCCATCAGCAGATAGTAATTCTAACAGATATATTCCAGGATGAAGATCTTGAGAAGAGAATGATGCTTGATAATGACCACTTTCCATGACACCATGTGCCAATACTACGGGATGAGTATTATTTAACACTGAACGAATCTGTAATACTGTATTACCAGCTGTAAGAATCCCAAAATCTACTTTGCTATTATCAATAATTGGATGAGGATTTGGTAAAGAAATTAATCCGGGCAATTTCGCAATATTAAATTTTAATTGTATATCACATTGCGATGAGTTCTCTGATTGAATTGATATTCCTTTGCCAGATAATGGGAAATATTTAGAAGCACAAGAATAATAAAATGCTAATGTGTCTCTGTCAATTGTATCCAAAGCAGATATTGCCTCTATTGGATGATAACACACTGCAATTCTTGTCTCAGTTAAGGGGGATAATCTAATAGGTAATTGCTCTGGCGGAACAGAAAAAGCAATATTATTCATCATAAATAAACTTGGAAAATTAATTCCATATTTACCATAGTTTAATATGATGATTGTATCACATACTGTTTTACCTAATAATGTTGAATCATATCTCAATTCATTAGCTAGGGTACCATTTTTAAATGAAATACTAATTGTTAAACCAGGAATTGTATCACTAATGATAGAAATATTACCAATTGAATCTTTAACTAATAATGTATAATTAGCATCTTGATAGGGGTCTTTAACATTAATAGAAACTATAGATGAAGCCCCATTCCCTTTAATAGTATAATCACAATTTTCTGTAAGTGAATCTATAAAACCCACAAATTCTAATCCGGAATCGGTAATCCCATCATCTTTTATTGTAATAATAGCTGGCAAGCCACAATCTGCTGCAGATGAAAGAATTTGTGGTGGTTTTGAATCTGCCTTAGCCCTAAAAGTAATATCGGCAATAGTACGGCTTCTACAAGTATCACCTATAGATAAGATCTGTTTATAATCACCAGCACTATCAGCTTTATAACAAATCAGAATTTCTTTTGTGCCACCACTTTGTAAATTGATAGGAAAACTTGTTCCTGATATTGTAAAATTCTTATCTAAACCTAAAAAATCAGCCGAACTTATTGTTTGAGAGAAATTCCCTTCATTAATTAATGTTATTGGAAAGCAATAAGATTTTTTAACAGGAATTTCCTGATCGATTATTAATGGAATGCCATTCCCAGTTAATCGAACAGTAAAACCAGGAATTGAAAACTTTTTAATGGAATTATAACCAGCAGAATCCTGGGCAGCAATCACAAAATAACCATCTTTATATGGGTCTATTAAACTAGCATCAAATGAAACAGAATCGGCATATTTTGTAAAAGGAGCAATAGAAACAGTAGTATTAATTTGAGAATCTGCAATATTAACCACAGTAGCAATTCGAGAATCACCCGCTAATGTATCAAAAACCATCCCCTTGATAAAAGAACATTCTCTTCTAGAATTATATGATGGAGAATGAAAATCAAAGAGAGTAAAACTCATTCCACCGATATATCCATAAGAATTGGCAGGTCCATATCCATACACATAAATGCCAATAGGCTCTGTTGCACTAATAGAATGCACACCGTCATTAATATTAACAGTAGCATAGTAAAAATTAGTTTTAGAAATTCTTGAAAAAGAGGTAGAAGGAATTAAAATACCATCTAGAATAACCGAATTTATTGCATTCTGAGGAGCTACAACATTGACATATTGATAATTGTATACCTTAGAAGGCCGGCCATCTCCATTTAATTGAACAGCTTGTGCACTAATAAATCTATAATTAGTAAGGAATTGCTCGAAAGGAGGAATAATCATCATAAAAGGATCGCTATTAGCAAGCCCAGTATTTGAAGTACTTGAAGTTTTTTTATACTGAGCAACCATAAATGGCTTATTACTATATATTTCAGCGGCCCTAGATAAAACTCCAGTGAAATATTGACCCTGATTCAAGTT
>JALRHN010000086.1 GCA_023259575.1 Candidatus Kapaibacterium sp.
ATATAGTAAAACAAAAGATTATAATTTATCAGAGGAATTGACTAGTGATGTTTATTATAATCTTTTAACTCGAAATTATAACATTAGAGAAGAGACTGAGAAGAGTTATTTAATTGGTATAGCGTTAAATGCATTAATAGATCGTTCAAGGAAAAAGAAATTCGAGAGTTTAGATTTTATAGATGAGCCGATTTACAGGGAAAATTTCGAGACAAACGAATTAGAGGAGCTTGTTAAGGATATTTTATGTAACGATTTCGAGCTTTTTAAATTTTATTCTCTAGGGGAAGATTATAATAGTTTGTCAGAAAAATATGGTTTATCTGTTGTGGCTTTAAGAAAGAAGATACAACGAATAAAGGATAGGTTAAAAAAAGATCTTAGGGTGATTGCATATTTCGAGTAAAGGGGAATAATAAAATATGACGTTAAAGTCTAGAAGGAATTTTTATATGATTAAGAATTTAGTATTTAAGAGTGTAATTCCAGTTGTTATTTCCTGTTTAGTTTGCAGCGGATCATTCTCTCAAGTTGGACCAAAGAAGGCGGAAGTTGGTGCTAAGAGCTTTTTTGTTAAGCCTCAGTTCAGTGATGGTCGCTTTAATGGTTTTACTGCAGGAGTTGGAATTGATGGCCGAAATAGTAATGCATTGGCCCTTTCTACTCTAGGCAATTATACTGTACTTGGAAAGACTGTTTCAACCGTTGGAGTCTTAAGCACAGATAAGTATGGTGATAAGGCTGCAGTAGGTGTTGGAGTTCTTGTTCCATTCGGTAAGGTTATCAATGGTGTAAGTCTTTCGGCTGGCGCTTATGTAGAGGGTGTGGATCTTGCTAATCGTTTTTCGAGCACAGATAAGGTCCGGGCTCTCCTCACCGCTTCTGTAAAGATCGATGACTTTACTAAGATGTTGGGATTCAAGTTCTAAAAAATAGAATAAAACACTGTAATGAAAAATAGTGTTTTATCAAGTTGCACATTAAAGAGAATTAAACTTAAGTGTGAGGTTTGTGGTGATAATTTCTACAGCGACGTTATTAAATATGAATGTCGTAAATGTAAAAATTTCCCCAAAGCTTTTAAAAGGGTCCAGGTCCTTTTTATCTTAAGGTTAATTCTCTTTATTATTTTATATCCTATTTTTTCGAGCATTATTTTTTATATTATTGGGTTTTTCGAGGGTAGTATATATGTGAGGTACGGAGGCATGTTATTAATTGCTCCTTTTTTCATACCTTTTTTACTCAAGCGCCTCAAAAGCTAAAAATCGAGGGAATAATAAGGCATGAAACTATTAGACCTCACCGCTATTGACCGACTCATAGATTTTTATTCCGAAGAAGCCACAGTTAGATTTTTCGAAGATGATAAGGTTTACACTCTAGAAGAA
The DNA here is from genome assembly GCA_023259575.1 of Candidatus Kapaibacterium sp. GTDB lineage: Bacteria > Bacteroidota > Ignavibacteria > Kapaibacteriales > UBA961 > UBA961. The sequence goes on from JALRHN010000086.1 coordinate 1,392, forward strand.
TTCCGTGATCTTTATAATGAGAACAATTGGAATCTCTCTATCGACGAACATCTTGTAACAGCTGCTGGCAAAATCATTCGAGAAGATGATAACATGCTGATCTGTGAAATCTATGAGAACTCTTGATACTTTCCTGGAAAAATTCAATTATAGTGATCCAAGAAATTTAAAAGATGTAAAGCTAGATCGATTAATTAAAAGTTCTATCTTAAACATTAATAAGAGTGATTGGATCTGGACATTGTTTTGTTGCCAAGGCCATAAATATAAGAATGGCGATTTTAGTGTACCATATGTTGTGTTCTTGGTCGATGCTAAATGTAAAGGAAGATTCTTTCAACATTTACATAATAGCTACAATATGATTAATAATAAAAAATTCCCCCTTCTTGGACCAGAGCTTGAAATTCATTTTGGATACAGTGATGAAGATTATTTTTTAGTCACAGTATATTTCGAAAAGAACTCAGGAAACTATAAGAAGGGCAGAGAGATTATTAATAACTTCTGCAACAATGTCTAAAGTACATAAAAATATATTAGAACTCTTAAACAGGGACTGGGATTTCTTTTACCTAGTCCCTGGAGTTAATTATAATGTAATCAAATCATTTGCAATTAAAGTCCTACAACAAGATACAAATAATCTTTTTTATCCAGATTTAGTAAGGTATAAGGAATGGAATATTGAACCATTATCTATTCTACTATACAAATTAATAACATACAAGAGCGATTTTAAAATATTATTCTCTATTAGTTTAAATATCTTACATTATATTGAAAAAAATGAAAAATTTAAGGACTTAAGTGGATTATTTTATTCTATATCTATTAATGCTCTTTTTTGTTCTGTTTTAATACATTTTGGCAGCTCTGATAAAACGTTCCAGGATCTTTTAGAGGAAGACTTAAAGAATCTTAAATGGAGACTTGCTAGCGGGGTTGTTTTATGATACAGTAGGACATGAATCTTTCCTTATGTTGTATTTCTAATGTATTGGCGGAACAAGGTATCAAGTTTCGAACAATGACATACAAATCTTTTTCCTCAAAGCCCAGGAGAGAATCATTACAAAAGCTTTCAGAGATTGTTAGGAATAATTTCTCTGTCACTGAAAAGATTGTTCGGCATTGTAAGGCTGCAGGGATTATGGGTTATAGATTGTCTTCTGATTTATGCCAAGTAATTAAGCATCCAGATGTTATGTTAGATATAGAAGATTTGCCAGAGTATGGTTTTATAAAGTATGAGATAGATAAGGTTAAAAGGGCAATTAAAGAAACTGGCATTCGTGTTTCCGCCCATCCTTCAGAATATATTACTTTAACTTCCGAAGACCCTAAGGCATTACAAAATTCTATAACTGATTTAGAGACCCATGCTGATATATTTGACCGATTAGATTTACCACAATCTTATTATTCTCCTTTAAATATTCATGTCAGGAAAGATGGTGACCCGATTGACATTTCCAATAGATTCTTTGCCAATTTCGATAGACTCTCTGATTCAGTACGCAAACGACTTGTCCTTGAAAATAATGATAATGCAAACGGTGTATGGTCTATCAAGAATCTCAATACGTATTTCTATAAAACGAGAGGAATACCAGTAACATTTGATAATCTCCATCATAAAATTCTACACAACGATATGACAGATGAAGAAGCATTCCATCTTGCTTATTCTACTTGGGACTGTCAGCCAATCTTTCATTATTCAGAAGGGAAGAATAATACTAGAGCGCATTGTGATATGGCTGAGAATCTTCCACAAAATTATAATAAAGATGTGATGTTTGATGTAGAATTAAAGAATAAAGATTATGCCATATTGGATATCTTAGAGAGGATTAAAGATGGATGATTTCTCAAAATTTGCTAAACTAATAAAGAATGATAAGACCCTTAGGAATTTTATTAATGATTTAGATTTAGAAGATGCAGCAAATGAACCTTGGAGTTGGGCTGCACCATTCTTGTTTTATGCTAAATACTTAATAGATTCTGACAGTTTATTCAACACAATTGCATTCTATTATAAGATGCCATTTAACGACCCTTTTGGATTAGATACAGATCGTGATTATCATTATTCAGTTTTAAATAATCTTGATTTGTCTTCGCATGAGAGTACTTTAGAAACAATTAAAATATTACAAGAGATGGCATTTAAAGAAAGTGCTGACGGATGCTGTATTCTTGGAACATCATATTATAAAAATGAAATGGGTGAAAATTATCCAATGTTGTTCTCTAGAATTGAAATGGTTAATAGACATTGGATTAATAAAATAAAGATTAAAGATATCAAGAGTTTTAAAGACATGATAAATTTTGAAAAATACACCAACGATTCTTTTGATATTGCCTATGGAAGGATTTTACCACGTAATTTTGCCCTAGGAAAATAACCCCTACGGAATGATTCAAATAATGAAAAATATCTGAAAATCTATTGGCTCTCCAAGAATTATTGCTGTATTATAAGGCATCACAAGTTTGGAGAGCCGTTATGATTGTTAATGACGTTGCGTTTAAGGTAGAGCGGGAAGGTATTGAGAACGAGGTTGCTTTCAATATTCGTCAAGAGAATGTTGCCCATATCTTTTCTATTCTTCGCAATCAACTCTATTCTAATAAAGTTCTTGCTGTTATTCGTGAATATAGCACCAACGCTTACGATGCACATATTGAAGCGAATGTAGAGCGTCCAATTGAAATCACCTTGCCAACATCCTTCTCTCCTACCTTTATTGTAAGAGACTTTGGTTTTGGTCTTTCCCCAGATGATGTTCAGAATATCTTTGCTTCCTACGGTGCATCAACCAAGCGTAATACAAATGAACAGGTGGGAATGCTTGGTCTTGGTAGCAAATCCGCATTCTGTTATGTTAATTCCTTTATGATTGTTTCCCGGCATAATGGAACAGAATACACCTACCAAGCATACATCGACGAAACAAATGTAGGCAAGGTCGCTCTTCTCTCCACCAAGCCAACAGATGAGACAGGTCTTAGCGTTCATATTAATATTAATTCCGCTGTAGACTTTTCCAACTTTAGAAATAACTCTGTATCCTTCTTTAAGAATTTTAATCCAATTCCTAAGTTCATGGGTGATACTAGTATTGCTAATCTAATCGAGTCTGCCCGGTTAATCAATCCAATCCTTGAAGGTGGCAATTGGAAGATGTATCGCCGGGAGTATTATGGTGAAGGTGATTTGTCGGTCTTGATGGGCAATGTTCTCTACCCTGCTTCCTTGGATTCTTTGGATTATGAAACACGCAAGTATATCCAGAATTCGAGAAGTCATATTGTCCTCACCGCAAATATTGGAGAAGTGAAACCATCTGCATCCCGTGAAAACCTTGAGATGGATAATAAGACAAAAGATTTTATTATGAAGTCTATCTCTAATATTCAAGCAGATATTATTAATACAATTACAGAATCTTTGGAAGAGAAGAATTCACTCTGGAAAAAGTCAATCCACAAGCGACATATTGATGCTCAGTTCATGCATATTGTCAATGTCTCCAATCTTACCCAATCCATCCCTACGACCTTTAATGAGAAGAGATTGAGGGAATATGGAATCAACTATGTAATGATGGAGACCAGTGACAAATCTTATAAAAAGAATTCAGACATTGCTCCACAAGAAGGTCACATTCTCTTTATCGACAATGCTAATCTTAAGAGGAATTCAATCAAGCCAAGAATTCAATCTTATTGTCTCCAGAATAATATCAGTGGTTTCAACTCTTTTAAGAATGCAAGAAAGTTCATCTTGTCTTTTGAAAGCACCCAGAAGGCAGAAGAATTTAAAGACCAGCCTGACTTTGATGGAGCCACGATTGTATATTTAAAAGATATCCCATACACTCCAGCACCTAAACCTAAGACAATATCAGGTAAGAAGAGTATCAACGCTCAGTTTTATAAAATTAATCCTTATATGGGAAAAACAAATTCTGATTGTTGGACTCCTGTTGATGAAGTGGAAGACAATGCTGTATACTTGCCATTGGAATATTTTAAATCTACTTCCTATTATGTTCAAGACCCAATGTATATCAGGGACTATACAAACATTATTAATAAATTCTTGACTGAGCGTGGAGAAGAGCCTGTGTCATTCTACGGAGTCAAGAAGGCAAATATCAAGAATGTTCCTGATACGATGCAATCTTTTGATGACTATGTGGAAGAATTTAAAAGTTTGGTGATGACAAGATACGCTGAAGAATATAATAACTGGAATACTTATTATAATCTTGAGGGTCGATGGAAGGCTCTGTTCTTTGCCAATAAGGATTCGTTCCCAGAAGATATTAAAAATCAACTCCAAAAGATTCACGAAGACTTTCAGAATCTTGAGAAATTTACATCGCTCTGGTATGCGTTGAGGTTTGACATTTCCGAGAAGCCTTTTGATATCAAGGAAGAATATATTAAAAAGTTCCCATTGCTTGTCCCGGCTATCAATGGTAATATTAGTCTGATGGCAGATATTATTGGAAAAGAACTTTAATATCCCCTTGCGGTCTCAGAAATAGTTTGGTAATATGCTATGTCAATCGGTGATAAGGACGAAAGACAAGCCCCGATGCCTTATCTCTCTTAAAGGAAAAAAGAATGAACCCAACAGCAAAACTTCTTAATGATGACCCAATCTCTGGTTTCATCACCGTATTCATTGATGGTAAACAGTACACCATTAATGCATCCAACCCTGCATTCCCTAACGCTCTCAAGGCTTATAAGGATTCTGATTGGCAGGGATTGGTAGACTACATCAATCCTGCTAATAAACTCCAACGTCTCTATTTCCAGTATGAGAATATCGAGGTGAAGGATGGCAATGTTTATATCGACGGTGATGCAGTAACGTCTATTGTAGCAGAGCGGGTTCTCAATGCCCTTGCTGGTGATGTTGATGCAGTTCATATTTTTAAATTTATGACTCGACTTCAACTCAATCCATCAAAACGTGCAGTGGATGAACTCTATACCTTCCTTGAGCATAAGCATCTTCCTATCACAGATTCTGGAACATTCCTTGCTTATAAGGCTGTTCGTTCAGACTTCTCCGATAAGTATTCTGGAACATTCTTCAATACTGTTGGTAGCGTTTTGTCAATGCCTCGTAACAAGGTAGATGACAATAAAGAGGTTGGTTGTTCCTACGGTTTCCATGCTGGTACTTTGGAATATGCCTCTGACTTTGCTTCTGAATCTGATAAACTTGTTCTTGTTGAAATCGACCCGGCAGATGTTGTTTCGATTCCTACAGATTGTAATTTTCAAAAACTCCGCACCTGTCGATATAAGGTTGTGGCAGAATATGAAAAGCCTCTCGTAGAAGATAAATATACTTCAAATTTCGAGACAGAGAATGATGCATATGTCGAAGGTAAATGGCAACCAAGGACATACGAAATCCTCACTGTTGATGATGAAGAATATTATCTTGATGCAGAGCGATGTGATGATTGTGAATGTATCATTGATGATTGCGAATGTCCACGATGTAATGAATGTGCTTGCGTAGACATGAATCTTTCTGATAATATTCTCTGTGAAGATTGTGAAAGCAAGACTGAGGTTCAACTTACTCTCGACCTTGACGGAACTATCTTGGATGATTGGAAGACTAAGAGATTCAATTATATTAATATGCTTGCATTCCTCTATGGTCACCAACGTCCTGCGGTAGCCAATGCCCTTAAGAACTTCTATAAGGATATTGATGACCAGCATAAGATTAATCCAGAGTTTGTGATTCTTCTTCAATTCACTTCTGAGGATGATGTATTTAAAATCTATCAGGAATACAGCAAACTCTAAACCCAATCAATCCCCCTCTTAGAAATTCGAGGGGGATTTTTTTAAAGGTTCTCATTACGGTTAGTCACAAAAGATACATTAAAGAAAAAATATTATTATCTTTTTAAGGATGGTTCTAAATGGCTAAAGTAATCGCCCCGTCTACAATCTCGACATTAACTACAAACCTTGGAAACGCTGATAGATTGTTAAGAGACCAATCAGCAAAACCAAATTATTATATTACTGGAACTGTTGCAACTTCTTCTGGCTCTCCAACAATCACAGGAACCAGCACCGTATGGACAAGTTTAAATTTTAATGCTTCCACCGCTCCAGCAAGAATTGGAATCGGAAGCAACGACCCATCACTTATCACAACATGGTACACTATCTCTGCTGTAGGGTCTGACACAAGCCTTACAATCTCTACAACATATGGCTCCAACTCAACTCTTCAACCATATGTAATTCAAATGGCTTCCAAACCAACAGCAGTAGATACAATTTATTCTAATACATACGAATTTAATTTTTTTAATAGATTGTTGCTTGGTGATGTTCTTGCTGAAAATGATATAACCGATACTGATACAGATGCTACTTCTACTTTATTAAAATCTTTTAGAACAAATGAAGGAACATTAACATCTGCTCTTTCGTCCGCATTAACAGCATATCAAACAGCACTAGACACTTACTTCACATCCATCACTACCAAGACTTTAAGAAATTATTTTACAGGTCTTGATTCTAATGGTTTATCCCCTGCTGTTCTTAATGTTACTTGGAGTGAAAATTACAGAAGATTCCACAGAAATATTAAAAATGAGGAATTGATCGTAAAATTATATTCCTTAACAAACACTGGAGGAACATGGGGAAGTCTTACAAGCGTTTCGAGCGTTTCTGGGATGATTGCCACATTGTTAGAAGTAAGACTCGCATCGGACTCTACACAGGTCTCTAGCGTCACTCCTATCGTTCTCAATGTGGTTCCTATTAAAGCAGATGGAACAAATGATGCCACAATCGTTGTCACCATTCCAGTCAACTCTGCCGCAAATGCACAAATCACATTCTCCACTAACAAATACATCGGAATCTCATCTGTTTCGGTGGCTTCTGGTGGGTCTGCTGGTAATAAGGTTGAATTCTGGGTTAAGTAAGATTTTATTTAATTCTTAAGGGAGAGATTAATTTCTCTCCCTTTTTTTGTGCTTTGCTTGACATGGCTCTTAGGATTAGGTAATATAGGTGTGTCAAGTTAAAGCGATATTCACTTGATGTTGTTCATTTCGGTCTCCTTTCAAGACTAGCATTATCGCAGAGAAATTTGTGATAATGCTAGGAAAGGGAGTTGACAAGAGAGATGAAACAAGGTAAGATATGTTTGTTACCCCCGGTGGTGAAATCGGCAGACAAGTGGATATAGTTGTTTTCGTGTAGGTATATTTTTTTTATAATAAGAATATATCTAATATGAAAAACTTTATATCAGACGAAGAATTTATCAGTATATGTAATAATGCTGTATCAATGGCATCGGCTTGTTCTATTATTGGATTGCAATTTAGCACTTTTAAAAGAAGAGCATTAAAACTTAATTGTTACAACACCAATCAGTCAGGTAAAGGTATAAATAAAAAATTTGCTCATAGATATGAACTTGAAGATATAATAGATGGAAAATATCCTCAATATCAGTCGAATAAATTAAGAAAGCGTTTACTCAAAGATGGATTGAAACAAAATCAATGCGAAC